>CAZYLX010000211.1:0-6068 GCA_964648595.1 uncultured Acidimicrobiaceae bacterium | reverse complement strand
GACCCCGACGCCTCCGAATCGGCAAGAAGCGGGCTGGTCTTCATCGGCAACTCGCGAATGCAGCAAAGGGCCGGAGTTGCCGCCGCGGTCGAGAGCGGACTGGACTTCGAAATCTACGGCGGAGATTGGGACGGGCTCGTTCCCGACGGTCTGGTTCGGGGCGAGTTCGTGCCGAACGACGAGGTCGGCGCCGTCTACTCCCAAGCGAAGTACGTGCTCTCCGACCACTGGCCCGACATGGCGGAGCATGGATTCATCTCGAATCGGATCTTCGATGCGGCAGCCTCGGGGGCGCTGGTGATCAGCGATCCAGTGCTGGGCATGGACGAAGTGTTCGGTCCGCTTGTTCCGGTGTTCTCCGAAACGAACGATTTGAAGGCGATCGCTGCCGATGTTGCCGCACGCCGCGGCTACTACGCAGATGTCCGCCATCGATTTCGCAGGATCGTCCTGGAGTCGCACACGTTCGACAGCCGAGCTGCCGCGTTCGTTGATCTGCTGCGATCGCATATCGCCGAGCGACCCCGGGTCATCGATTCCGAGTCATTCGGACCCACCTAGCCGAGCAGGGTGGTATCTGCGGTCGGGGTGCACACGCTGAGCGAATCAGAGCGGCAGAACCGCGGTGCAGCTACTACTCCACCCGATACAGCCAGATCGGTCCCAATTCGTCTTCGAATCCGGTCTCTAGCACGAGCCGAAGCCCAAGCTCGTCGGCGTTCGTGAACGGAGTACTCGTGATGACATGCGTGATATCCAACGGATCGAACGCGGACCGATCAACGACGAACTCAATCGGACCGTCGCTCGCACTTGGACCAGAGAAGCTCGGTCGCGAAACACCGGGCTGGAACACATAGGCGCGTGATCCCCAATTGTCGAAGTAGCCCCTGTCTTTCGGGTTCATGGCTTCAAGAGCGGGGGCGATGAGTTCTCGGAATCGTTGCTTGTACTCCAAGGGGTATGCGCTGGCGTAGCCGTCTGCGCTATTGATACCGTTCGCAATGGCGACGGCTGGATGCAGACCGACCGAGACGACAAGTTCTCCTTCGTCCGCTTCCACCGCTTGTTTGACGTCGAGCATCGTGTCGGGGGCGTAGAACTCGCGAACGGTCAAAGAGCGCGGTGCCTCGATGAACCGTTGCATGGAAACAACAATCCATCCTTGGAGCAACAAGACAGCCGCGATGACCATGACACTGAGCCATCGCCGGGCGCGTCCCCAGTCGACGAGATCCGCGATCACCGTGAGCGACAGGGCAAAGAGTAGATAGATGGCAGTCGGTTCGATCCACCGCACGCGTTCCATTTGGAATCGTCCCCACCCGTCAAACACACGCGCGAGCACGCCGACCTCGAACGGACGCCAGAGCTGAGCGGCAACGGCCGCGACAAGCAGGGCAGCCGCGGTTCCAAGAATGAACCATCGTCGCCGTTGGTCAATCCTCCGCCATCCAACCGTGAGCAGAGCGGCGGCGAATATGAACACCAGTACAAGCAATTGCGACTTGCCGAGCGGCACATGATCAACCTCGGCAAAGAGGGACTCGCCCGCGTCGGTGGCAATCGCCCACCCAAGCCGTGGCGCGCCTCCCTGCACAGCTCGGTGTGACACTGGTCCGAACTGTGAGGCATAGATCAACCTCCAGTCGGCGATGAGGACCGCCAGGGTGTAGATGCCGATACCAAGGAGTGCAGGTCGAACGCCGGCTCGGTACCGGGGAATGAATGCAATCAGGACAACCATCAGAACGGCCAGGTACGGGATCGTCGCATACGCAGGCGCTACGAGCGGAAAGAGGCCGAATACGGCGATAGACATCCGATCAAGACGTTGCTTCTCGAGGGTACGAAGAAGCGCAGCCAGCAGGAGCGGAGCGGCGGCGACAGCTGCGAAGGCGGGCGTGTAGAACGGAAGTAGAGCGAAGATGGTTGCTGCGCCATAGGTGACGAGTTTGTAGTCACTGATACCGACCGTCACCAAGAGCGTCCTCATTGCGTAGAACGCCACCGTGCGAATGATGAACTCAGAGACGAACAGGCTCAGCAACAACGGCAGTGCCACACCGATGATGTTCCCAACGAAGAACTCGCTTCCGAAGAACTCCCTCGGGACACCTCCGAGCAGGTAGGGAAGATCTGTGCCCGGTGCAGCGAACAGGTCACTCCACGACATTCGTTCCAGAATCGCTCGGTAGCCATCAAGGTTGTCGTGTTGGCGAACAATCGTGTCGTCGAGTCGACTGAACTTGATGGCAAGGAGGAGCCAGGGGAAGAAAGGAACCAGAGCGAACCGATTCAGCCAAGACCGCAATCGTGTCGGTTTCAGCGAGCCGTCGTGTACGTCCTCGGCAGGTTCCATGACGCTCATCGGGCAAGAGTAGTGCCGATCCGACCGTGAATTCATGGATGGCATCGGCTAGAAATGCTGCCGGCCGCGCCGGTCAGGATGGTGGAGTGTCCAGCGCAAGATCCTATCGGCATCGCCGTCCATCGCACCTCAGCCTGCTGGCGGCCAGCTGCTGCCAGCGCGCGGAGCGACGGTTGGGATCGGCTCCACTACGCTTCATTCGTCATGTCTGACTCGCGTATTCGCGTTAGCGTTCCTGGTCGCCATCTCCGACCGCTCCTCGGTGAGGTATCGGAGAGGATCGACGCTGTCGTACGGAGCGGACGATGGCTCAAGGGTCCCGAAACCGGCGCGTTCCAAACCACATTCGCCTCGTACTGCGAAGTCGACTACTGCCTCGGCGTCGGGAACGGTACCGATGGACTGGAACTTGCGCTGTCGGCAGCCGGGGCGAGGGGCGGCGAGGTCATAACGGTCGCCAACGCCGGCGGCTACACGACAACCGCTTGCCGAATTGTCGGAGCGACGCCCGTCTATGTGGATGTCCTCGAGGAATCGCTCGTGTTGGACCCGACCACCGTGGAACCGATGCTGGGTCCGCAAACCCGGGCAGTCGTCGTCACACACCTATTCGGCAATCTCGCGGACACGGCAGCTATCCGCGGCATCCTTGCCGCTGCCGGACGATCCGATGTCCTGATCATCGAGGACGGCAGTCAAGCCCACGGTGCGACGCTCAATGGACGAAAGGTCGGTTCGAACGGTGACATGTCGGTGTTCAGCTTTTATCCGACGAAGAACCTCGGAGCGTTGGGAGACGGTGGAGCCGTGTTGTGCCGGAACGCGCACACCGCCGAGCACATCGAGGCGCTTCACCAATATGGATGGACCTCTCGCTATGAGTCGAGTATTCCGTACGGTCGCAATTCGCGAATGGACGAGATCCAAGCGGCGGTCCTCAACGTCAAGATGCCCTACCTTGATGAGTGGAATGCCGAACGCCGCTCGATCGTCCGTCGGTATTCGCAAGCGATCCGTGGCTCAGGGCTCAAGATGGTGACCGAATCGCACGATGGGGCCGTCGCCCATCTGGCCATCGTCCGGACCGCCGATGCCGCCCGGCTGAGGAACCATCTCGACACGGCCGGCATCGACACAGATGTGCACTACCCGCGCCTCGATTTTGAGCAGCCAAGTCAGTCGGGCCTGCCTGACCGCCGGGGAGCACTCATCAACTCGGTCGCAGCGCGCGGCGAGATCGTGACGGTGCCATGTTTCCCTGGCATGACCGACGGCGAAGTCGACCGAGTTGCCGAGGCGCTCGCCTCATTCGATGGATCGACCCGATGACCAGCGCAATCACCTATAGCCTCGTGGTACCTGTCTATCTGAATGAGGAGAATATCCCCGACCTCCTCGATGCAGTTGAAGCCATGTCGCAGAGAGTCGCCGGACTTGAAGCTGTGTTCGTCGTCGATGGGTCACCAGACCGGAGCTTCGAGCTCCTGCAAGCGAGTCTGCATTCGCGCCCATTCCCGTCCGTACTCATCAGTCACTCGGCCAACTTCGGCTCGTTCGCTGCAATCCGCACGGGTATGGCCGCAGCGCGAGGGGAGTACTTGGGAGTGATGGCAGCCGACCTTCAGGAACCGCCCGAGCTGGTCGAGCAGTCGTTCGCTGCACTCCGGGCTGGAGACGTCGACATCATCTTCGGGACCCGAATCGGACGGTCCGATCCCCCGCTGACCCGACTGCTCTCCCACCTCTATTGGTCGGCCTATCGCCGGTTCGTCGTGCGAGACATCCCGAAAGGCGGAGTCGACGTATTCGCATGCACGCGACAGGTGTCTGATGCCGTGTTGTCCCTCCAGGAAACGAACACATCCCTCATTTCTCAGCTCTTCTGGGTGGGCTTTCGCCGCGGATTCATGCCCTACGAACGACGAGAGCGACAGAAGGGACAATCGTCGTGGTCGCTGCGGCGTCGCTTCCGCTACATGGCGGATAGCTTCTTCGCGTTCTCGGACCTTCCGATACTGTTGCTCGTGTGGTTCGGAGTGGTAGGACTGGTCTTCTCGGTCATTCTCGGAAGCATCACGCTGGTCGCACGCCTCCTCGGCTACATCGACGAACCCGGTTTCGCGACGCTGATCGTGTCGATGCTGTTCCTCTTCAGCGTCCTTGTCGCTTCGCAGGGAGTTCTCGGTATGTATCTGTGGCGCACGTTTGAGAACGGACGAGGAAAACCTACAGGCATCGTGATGTCGCTAACCAAGCTTGCCGGCCAATCCGACTCGAGCCACGGCGAGTTTGACGAGACGCGGCTCGGAGGCGACCCCACGTGACGACAAACATCCACCCGGATGCGCTGTGTGCCCCCGAGTCCGTTGGCTTGAATACCGAAATCGGCGCCTTGAGCATCGTCGAACAAGGTGCAACGCTCGGGAGCAACTGCCGCATCGGCAGTCACGTATCTGTCCAGGCTGAAGCGACAATCGGCAACAACGTCACTCTCGATTCCGGCGTGCGAGTCGGTTCGAGAACCGTGATCGGTGATCGGGTCTCTGTCGGCTGCGGTGCAGCAATTGGATTCGGATCCCATGCGGTTGACGAGATCGGTGATTCGACAACTATCGAGAATGGTGCATTGATCGGTTCGGGATCGGTCGTTGTGGCGGGCTTGAGAGTTGGCCGGAATAGCGTCGTGGGAACTGGTTCAATCGTCACAACGGATGTGCCACCGAATGCGATGGTCGCTGGCAATCCGGCGAGGGTTCATGGCTATGTCCACGCAATGGACCAGGAACAGCGGCTCCCTGCCCCACCCGCTGAGAGGGAGACCGGCAACCCGATCCTTCTCGGGGTTGGCGGGTGTGAACTGTGGAATCTGCCACAGAATCGCGATGCCCGTGGCTCCCTCGTCTCGGTTGAATTTGCGCGAGAGCTGCCATTCGTTCCGGTCCGAACGTTCTTCGTCTTCGACGTACCGGGTGAGGACGTGCGTGGCGAGCACGCCCACCGGCACTGCTCTCAGTTTCTGATCGCATCGAGCGGCGGGATTTCCGTCGTCATCGACGACGGAAGCACGGCGACCGAAGTACGGCTCGATCGTCCGAATTTGGGTCTCTACATTCCCCCCGGCGTATGGGGCATCCAGTACAGGTTCCACCAGGGCGGCGTCCTCACCGTGTTCGCGTCCGCTGCCTACGACCCTGACGACTACATCCGCGACTACGACGAATTCACGGCGTATGTGCGCACAGCGCGCCCGTCATAGGGAGGTCGGCTATCGGCGCCCCGGCACCCCGGGTAGGAGCCCTACGCGTGTCACAGAGCGATCCTCATGATGTGCTCGCCTTTGCCGAATTGATAGCCGAGGGATTCCCACACCCAGATCACCGCACCGTTCGTGACCTGCGTCGCCAGGTAGGAGTGTTCCGCACCATGATCCCTTAGGTGATAGCCGATTTCGGAAATGATCTTCCTATGCCAGCCCTTGAAATTCGGACCGACGGCGCTGAGAACGGGCTGCGACAACCTGAGTCCCCAGCGATCCCAATGCTCCTCGTGGTATTTCACCGTGCAGAACGCCGTCGGTCGATCGGCATCCGGCACGATCGTGACATCTGCAAAGCCGCCGGCGATGGATGCCTCAACCCATCGACTCATGAACTGATCAACGGCCTCCCTATCGAAGAACGGATCGGCATGGAATCGG
>CAZYLX010000210.1:0-6072 GCA_964648595.1 uncultured Acidimicrobiaceae bacterium | reverse complement strand
GCCATTGCCACCGCCGCTGCCGCGCCCGCGAACAGCACCGCGGTCAGCGAGGTCCGTTCGACGATCGCTCCCGACGCGAAGTTCGTGATGGCGATGGTTCCGCCGAAGCTGATGATCCACAGCGCCATGACCCGGCCCCGGACCTCGTCGCCGAGGTGAAGTTGGAGGAACGTGCTGAGCGCTGTCGGCATCGTGAAGTAGAACAGTCCGACCAAGAAAAGCACAGGGAAGGCCGGCGTGACCGATCGCAGGCTTGCGAAGATGGCAAGGGCCACCCCGAAGCACCCGAGCGAGTATCGAACGACCTTCGCCTTCGGCACCTTCAAGAGCAGCGTGCCGACGCTGATCGCCCCTGTGAGGGCGCCCAACCCGAACGCGCCGTAGAGGATGCCGAATGTGGCGCTCTTCGCATCGATGCCGAGGCTCTCCTCGGCAATCACCGGCATCAGCCCGATGAACGGGAGGCAGAACAGCGAGAAGCTGGTCATGATCAACAGCGAGCGACCGACAGGTGTCGACCGCCGGGCGATGCGAAAGCCACCCAGCAGTCGGTTCTTGATGGACGAAGTCAGCGGGGTCATCAGCGGGATGGTCACGGTGAACAGGGCACCAATGATGAACACGTACGTGGCAGCGTTGATGGCAAAGACGGCGCCGATGCCGACCGCGGGGATGAGGAACCCACCAATCACCGGGCCGATGACGCGACTGCCGTTCATCTGCGCCGAGTTGAGTGAAATCGCTGCAGAGAGGTTCTCGCTGCCGACGAGGCTGGGCAGGATGGCGCTGAAGGCGGGTGCGAACAGCGACTGCCCCAAGCCCGTCATGAAGACGATCAGGAGCAACGTTCCGCGGTCGAACGTGCCGTCCCAGACGTGCCACGCCAGGAGCCCGCTGAAGACGGCCTGCCAGATCTGCGTTGTGATGAGCAGCAGACGTCGATCCATGCTGTCGGCCAAGGAACCGCCGACGACGCTCAGAATCAGCAGCGGGAACATCTGGACCGAGATGACCAGCGTCGTGAACGATACATCCTCGGTCTGCTCGAAGGCGAGGACGCCCAGAGCCACGTTCTGCATCCATCGGCCGATGTTCGACGCGAACGAGGCCCAATAGACCATTCGGAAGTCTTTGACTCCGAGAGCGTCGCGAGCGGTTCCCTCGCCAGCCGGTGCGTCCATCAGCGACCGAGTGTCGCGGCCTTCGAATCAGTTTTGCAACGTGGACCCTCGAGGGCGCAGCGGTCGATTGTCACCAGCCGCGGTCGACCCACTCCTGGAGATGGGGCCGCTCGGCGCCGATGGTGGTGTCGTCGCCGTGTCCTGGCAGCACGATCGTGTCGGTTCCGTGTGTGAACAGGCGAGTGTCGATGTTCTCGATGATCTGATCGAAGCTCGATTTGTCCCCCTTGGTTGCACCGGGACCACCCGGAAACAGCGTGTCTCCAGTGAAGAGCAGCGGCTTGTCGACCAACCGGAAACAAATCGAGCCCGGAGTGTGCCCCGGGGTCAGGATGGTGTGCAGCGACAGCTTGCCGACCTGGATGCGGGTGTCGTCTTCCAGGATGTAGTCGTAACTGGGGAGCATCTCGGCGTCGGCAGCAGTGATGCCTACTTCGAAACCGGCATCTCGAATTGCCGGAACGGCCTGGATGTGGTCCCAGTGGCCGTGGGTTTCCAGAACGGTCCGGACGCCGAGTGTGCGGCACAGTTCGAGCAGTTTCTCGTGCTCGTTCGCCGCGTCGAGCATCACGGACTCGCCGGTGTGACGGCAACGAATCACGAACACGTTGTTGTCGTATGGACCGACGACGAGCTTGTGGACCTCCGCGTCGGTGTCGCTCCAGTGCAGGGTGTTCGGGACGGAGGCGCTCATTGTGGCCAACTCACTTTCATGAACTCGTGGAGCTCGACGCTCTGGAACAAGCCTGCGACGCCGTAGGGATCGCCGGCGATGAATGCCTCGGCCGCGGCTCGGTCGGGAACATCGAGGATCAGAAAGGAACCACACATCTGGCCGTCGGCATCGAGCAGGGGCCCGCCAACGGGGATGGTGTAGTCGGCCAGGAAGGCCAGGTGTGCTGGTCGCGTTGCCTTTCGTAGGTCCAACGAGTCGGCTTTGTCCAGGGCATGAATGGCGAAGAGCACACAGCGACACTAGCCCAGCGGCTGTTGCGGCAGAAGGCGACGGTGCCCGCCATTGAGCACCGGTCTGCGCCTAGAGACGTGGGTCGGAGCGCTCCTTCTGTTCGAACCGGAGGTTTCCTACGATCGTGTTCGATGGCCGAGATGGGTTCGACGAAGAGCAGAGTTGAGGGCGCAACAAGAGGCATGCCTGTCAACGATGTTGCGACCCGGATGCTTCGAGTCATCGGGCATGCGCACAGGAAACGATCGGGACCCGGCTACTTCCTTGCCCAGATGGGTGTGCTGGCCGCCTGTGCCTTCGGCGCGTGGTGGACAGTCCAGGCCGTTGGTGACGGGCGTCAATGGGCCGTGGTGTTTCGATTCGTCCTGTCTGCCGGGCTGGGGTTGTACTACCTCATCCTCGCCAGGATCGTGCGGGCACCCCGTTTCTGACCAACGCCAGGTGACCTCAGCTGTACCAACGGCGATCTCTGGCCGATAATCGGCCGATGTTCCAACGCCTCCTCGTTGCCAATCGTGGTGAGATCGCCATTCGTATCGTTCGTTCGGCTTCAGATCTCGGCATCGAGACGGTCGCCATCGCTCCTGCTGACGACGCTGCCACCCGTCACATGAGCTTGGCCAGCAAAGCGATCACCATCGATGGATCCGGGCCGGCGGCCTACCTCGACATCAATTCCGTGGTCGCCGCGGCCCTCGGGCAAGGCTGCGACGCGGTCCACCCCGGCTACGGGTTCCTGGCAGAGAACGCCGAGTTTGCCGATGCCTGTGAGGCCGCTGGGCTGACGTTCGTTGGCCCGACCGGAGCGACGCTTCGCTCGCTTGGCGACAAGCGGGCCGGTATCGAGCTCGCTCGTTCGCTCGATGTGCCGGTCGCACGTAGTTCGGAGATCTTGGAAACCGCTCGTGACCTCGAGCGGTTCATCGCTGAGCTGGGTCCGGTGATGGTGAAGGCTGTTTCTGGCGGAGGCGGCCGAGGAATGCGGATCGTCCGGTCTGGAGACGACCTTGCTGCCGCCCTCGATCGTTGCCGATCCGAAGCGAAGGCCGCCTTCGGCGACGGGGCCGTCTTTGCCGAACAGCTCGTCGAATCGGCTCGACACATCGAGGTGCAGATCGTCGGAGACGGCACCGGAGCGGTCACGCATCTGTGGGACCGCGACTGTTCGCTCCAGCGGCAGCGGCAAAAGGTCGTCGAGTTCGGCCCCGCCACCGAGGTGTCGGACGCAAGCCGGAACGCCATGTTCGACGAGTCGCAACGTATGGCGGTTGCGCTCAACTATCGAGGTTTGGCCACCTTCGAGTTCCTGGTCAACGGCGCAGGTCATGTCTTCATCGAGGCGAATCCACGAATCCAGGTCGAACACACCGTCACCGAGCAGATCACCGGCCTCGACCTCGTCAGCACCCAGCTGAGGATCGCCGCCGGCGCGACGTTGGCCGACCTCGGGTTGGCATCACCGCCGACGACGACCGGCGTCGCCGTGCAGCTGCGGGTGAACGCCGAACGGTTGGGCGCAGACGGCGTCGCCACCCCCGTCGCCGGGACGGTCGAACGATTCGAAGCACCGGGCGGTTCCGGCGTCCGAGTCGACAGCCACGCCATGAGGGGACATGTCATCTCGCCTCGGTATGACTCGCTGCTGGCGAAGGTGATCGTCGATGCGCCGGATCACGAGATACTTCGTCGACGGGTCGAGCGGGCACTGAGTGAGCTGGTGGTCGAGGGTGTGCACACCAACGCGGGGGTCCTTCGCCGGCTCATGTCGAGCGCCCCGGTCGCCTCGCTCGATCTGACCACCACCCTGTTCAATGAGCTCGCACCCGAGCTTGCCGATCCAGCGTTGGAAGCCAGTGCCTCGGGGCAAGCGGCCGATGACTCGGTGATCCCCGCTCCGCTGCTTGGCACGATCGTGTCCGTGGCCGTCGCGGCCGGTTCGAGCGTGGGAGCCGGCGACGAGCTGCTCGTCATGGAAGCAATGAAGATGGAACACGTCATCACCGCTCCGTCGGGCGGCCAGATCACCGCCATGAACGTGTCGGTCGGCGACGCTGTCGCTGAGGGCTCACCCTTGATGGGATTCGTTGGCGACGGGTCAACAACGACGGCAGCGAGTGACGCGGTGACGATCGATCTCGATCGAATTCGACCCGACCTCGCGGAGTCGATCGAGCGACACGCCTACGGTCTCGATGAGAACCGCGAGGTCCGAGTCGAGAAACGGCATGCCGCTGGCAAACGAACGGCTCGAGAAAACGTCGCCGATTTGGTCGACCCAGGCACCTTCGTCGAATACGGGCCCTTGGTTGTTGCCGCTCAGCGCAAACGCCGCTCGGTCCAAGAGCTGATCGAACAGACACCGGGTGATGGTTTGGTTGGAGGCATCGGTCAAATCAACGGTGAACAATTTGGTGACCACGGACAATGCGTCGTCGCTTCCTACGACTACATGGTCCTCGCCGGGACACAGGGTCACCAGAACCACCGCAAGAAGGACCGGCTGTTCGAGATCGCTCACCGTCTCCGCCTCCCCGTTGTCCTGTTTGCCGAGGGTGGAGGTGGTCGGCCGGGCGACACCGATGGTGTCCAGGTTGCTGGCCTCGACTGCCTGGCGTTCCAGCTCTTCGCCGAACTCAGTGGTCACGTGCCCCTGGTCGGTATCAACGGTGGCTATTGCTTCGCCGGCAATGCGGCGTTGCTTGGCTGCTGCGATGTGGTGATCGCCACGGAGAATTCAAACCTGGGCATGGGCGGTCCGGCCATGATCGAGGGCGGCGGGCTCGGGGTGTTCCACCCGACCGATGTTGGTCCGATCGATGTTCAGCGCAGCAACGGTGTCGTCGACATCGTGGTTGCTGACGAGGAAGAGGCTGTCGTCGTTGCCAAGAGGTACCTCCGCTACTTCCAGGGATCGGTCGAAGAGTGGGAAGCCCCGGATCAGCGCCGGTTGCGCCATGTGGTGCCGGAGAATCGACTTCGGATCTACGACATCCGCGAGGTGATCGGCGGGTTGTTCGATGTCGACTCGGTGTTGGAACTCCGTTCGGGTTTCGGACTCGGCATGATCACGGCGCTGGCGAGAATTGAAGGGCGAGCGGTCGGTGTGATCGCCAACAATCCCCTCCACCTCGCCGGAGCCATCGATGCCGACGGAGCAGACAAGGCCAGTCGCTTCATGCAACTCTGCGAGGCCTTCGGACTGCCGATCGTCTCGCTGTGCGACACACCGGGAATCATGGTCGGACCGGATGCTGAAGCGACGGCACTCGTTCGCCACGCAGCCCGACTCTTTGTGACAGCAGCGAATCTGACGGTCCCGATGTGCACCGTCGTCACCCGGAAGGGTTATGGACTCGGAGCGCAAGCGATGGCAGCAGGAAGCTTCAAAGCGACGATCTTCACCGTCGGCTGGCCCAGTAGCGAGTTCGGCGGCATGGGGCTGGAGGGCTTCGTTCGCCTCGGCTATCGCAACGAGCTCGCCGCCATCGAGGATCCGGCAGAACGTCAGAAGATGTTCGAGACCATGGTGGCCAAGATGTACGAGGTCGGAAAGGGCGTCTCGATGGCCGACCATTTCGAGATCGACGATGTGATCGACCCGGCCGACACCCGTCGTTGGATCACCACGGCGTTCCGCACCTCGCCGCCGGCTGGGAGCGAGCAGAGATCGGCAGCGTTCGTCGATACTTGGTGAAGCTGGGCCCGGTCAGGCTGCGAGGAACTCGATCATGGCAGGGAAGGCTGAGCGGTCCTGGAGCCCGAAGAGGTGGCCGCCATCGAAGACCTGCAGCCGAGCATCAGGAATCGCCTCGGCGAGGGCGAGGGAGTTCGCCAACGGGGCAAGATCGTCGAACTCGCCGGCGCAGACAAGCGTCGGCGCCTCGATGCGATGGAGCGACGCTGTCACATCGTGATCACCCCGTG
>CAZYLX010000209.1:0-6104 GCA_964648595.1 uncultured Acidimicrobiaceae bacterium | reverse complement strand
CCTTGCCGAGCTCCACATCCCGATCGTGCTCGTTCGTGGCGCACGGAACCAGGACGGCAGGCTTCCTGGGATCTTCGCCAGAGCGTTGGTGCCGGTGGTCGGCAGCCAATCGTCCCGGGCAGCCCAGGAACTGGCAGGCAACATGTCGAATCGCCTCGGTACCGAGGTGTTGCTCAGCCACGTCGTCTACTCGCCAGACGAGGATCGGTCCGGCGGCATTCTCTACCGATCCCGGTCCGGAGGCAACGCAGTGAAAGATGGCAGCGATGTTGCCGATCGCGTTCTGGAGCAGGCGGCCCAACACGCTCAAGAACTGCGCGCGAACTACCGCACTGAGGTCCGATTCTCGGTGTCGCCCGGCGACGAGATCCTGCGCCAAGCCGTGCAGTCCGACAGCGATCTGATTGTGTTGGGCGCAGAGTTGCGCCGACTCGAGGGCCGGCCATTCCTCGGCCAAAACGTGGAGTACGTGCTGCGAAATGCCACCCAAACAGTGGTTGTGGCGATCATCCCTGACGCCCGCCCCACCTGACCCAGCGCGGAACGAGTCTTCAGTCGGGAACCAAGTCCGCCGACACATCGTCATATCCATGTGCAGCTGATGGAGGACGAATGATGCGACAACGAGCACAGAGAACCTGCCGTCGACCGATCGCTCCTTCGGTCTTGGCCCTCGGCGTCTTGCTGGCCGCTTGCGGTGCTGACTCGGCGGGAACAGAGACCTTGGAACGGTCGGTGACCCCCTCGACGCTCGTGAGTACGGATGGGGAACTCGAGATGGCGATCGAGCGAATCGAGGACGCCAAGCAGCTTTTCGCTTCGTCGGTCGGGTCTACCTACGTCGTGTCGTTCGAGTTCGTCGGTCAGGTGTCAGCTGAGGCCGGCCCGGTCACCGTCGAGGTTGCAGGTGGTGTCGTCCTCGCCGAGAGCTATCCCGATGCCACGTTGGAGATGGTGCTGCCGTCGATCCCGCTGCGCACGGTCGAGGACATGTTCGAACGCTCGCTCTCGACACTCGTTGGCGGCGGTGCGGTTGAGGTGACCTTCGACGAGTCGTATGGATTCCCAACGATGCTCACGATCGATCCTGTGCCGGGCGCCATCGATGATGAGTTCAGCGTCCGGGTCATCTCGGTCGAGCCCGGAGACGACACGCTCGATTCCGGCGACGGCTACTGATCGGTCCGGAGCGAAACCAGATACTGGCCGCCGCCCTCGCTGACGTTTGATTCGAGGGTCAGGCTGGGTTCGAGGCGGCTGATGCGATCGAGCAGCCAGGCCGCGGTCTGTTCTGCATCTTCCTCGGTCAAACAGCGGCCCATCGCCTCCCGCCCACCCTTTGTTGTCAGCCGGTCGACCGTCGCAATGATCGGGACGGGATCGATGACGAAGAGGCTCTCGGCCCAAGGCACCACGGCTTCGGTGTTGCCCTTGCCGGTATTACACACCCGATGAGCAAGGCGTTCGACCGGTTCGCTGCCGCCTCGCTTCTTTGCCGACTTCTTGGCCTTCTTCGCGGTCATCCGACCGTCAACGCTTGGACCGCGATCGTCGTTCACCGAACGATCAGGATCGACCGCTTCATCGCACAACCAACAACGCCAGCCGTCCCGCTCGCCGACCTCGTCGATTTTCGATCCCGCGTTGGCCATCGGGCGACAGTACCGGGGATCAGTCGCCCGTCGGCGATCGGTTCTGGGCTTGCTCAATCACTGTGCTCGGAAACCACAGCCAGTACCTCTGTTCCGAAACGCTCGAGCTTCGCCGGACCGATGCCCGAGATCGAAGCCAGCGCCGATCGACTGGTCGGCTGACGCTTGGCGATGGCCCGAAGGGTCTGATCGTTGAAGATGACGTACGCCGGCACGTCGGCCCCTCTGGCCTTGTCGCGCCGCCACGCTCGCAGCGCTTCGAAGAGCGGATCGCCGACAGGGTTCTTGTCCGAAGCGGAGCCGCGACCCTTCTTGGGTATTGCCGCCCGAGACTTCACCACCGCAGCCCGCCAATCGACCGGTCGGTGGCCTCTCCGCAAGTGCTCGATCGCCGACTGCACGTTGTCCAGGTGGGGTGATTGCTGTCGCTTGACCGACTTCGTGCCGAACACTCGCTCCGCGGCCCACGACAGATGAAGCTCTTGTTCGGCCCGGGTGATCGCCACGTAGAGCAGACGACGCTCTTCGGCCAGCTGTGCTCCGGTCTTGGCGTAGCCGATGGGCACGTAGCCCTTCTCCAGGCCGGCAACGTGAACAACCGGCCACTCGAGGCCCTTCGCGCCGTGGAAGGTCGAGAGCTCGACGGCGTCTGCCGAAGTCGAGACCTCAGCGGCTTGCACGGTGGCGATCCACGCCATGAGGCCGGGCCCGCTCGGCGTCGGATCGATGGCCAGGTATTCGTGGACCAAGCGGCTCAACGCCCCGAGGTTCTGCCTTCGCTCCTGTTCGTTGACGTTGACCGCTTCGACCTTCTTCTTGCTTGGTCGAGCCCATGGGGCTGAACCACCGAGACGCGAGCGTTCATCGGCATCGTCCTCGGCTGTTTCCGGCTCGACAAGTTCGTCGACGGCGTCGTCATTGTCGGGATCGGCGCCGGCCTCGGGGCTGCTATCGCTCTCCAATGATGCATCGAGTTGCGCGATCGCATCGCGGAGATCGATGCCGTCGCGTCCGAGAGCACGAAGTTCGCTCTTCACTTCCGGTGTCGACAGCGGCCCGGCACCGCCTCGAACTCGAACGGGGATACCGACGTCGGCCAAGGCTTGCTCGATCGGTACGAGCTGGGCGTTCGTGCGAACGAGGATGGCCTGTTCGGACCACCGAGTGTCGGGGTGCTTTGCTTCTTTGACCGCTTTGGCGATTCCCGCTGCTTCGTGGGTGTCGGTCGCGTACGACCGCAACGTTGGCACGGCGCCGTCCGGCCGATGAGGGATCAGTTGGCCGCCCGTGCCCTCCAACGATGCATTTGCGAGGGTGAGAACCTGCGGTGACGACCGGTAGTTGTCGAGGAGCCGGATCACCACCGCCTTCGGCTCCCGCTTGGCGAAATTGTTCAGCAGATTCGGATCGGCGCCGTTCCAGCCGTAGATGGCCTGATTGGGATCGCCGACAACGAAGAGATCATCGGTCTCGCCCCGCCATGCCTTCAACAGCTCGAACTGGAGTGGGTTGACGTCTTGGAACTCGTCGACGTAGAGATGCCGATGACGCCAACGGACGCCTGCCGCATAGTGCTCGTCGTCGTGCAGATCGCGAATGGCGAGCGCCAGAAGATCGTCGAAGTCGACGACTCGGCGCCTGCGCTTCTCCTGCTGGAACCGCATCATGAGGTCGGCGAACTGCTTGGCCGGCATCGGCGGCGTCCGCCCGGCGAGACCGGCCGCTCCCGCGTAATGCTCGGGGGCGACGAGTCGGGCTCGGGCCCATTCGATCTCGCTCACGACATCGAGCACCTCGACACCGCGCTGCCGGCCGACGAGCTGCGACACGAAGCGGAACTTGCGATCGAGCATGGCTGGGGGAGCGATGCCCCGTTCGGCCCAACGCTGCCGCAGCTGCGTGAGAGCAATGCCGTGGAAGGTTCCGGCAACGACCTCGCCGCGAAGGCCGCTGCTTCGCAGCCGCGACCGCAGTTCGCCTGCGGCCTTCCTGGTGAAGGTGAGCGCAAGCACACGAGCCGGTTCGGTCTGATCGTCGAGCACTCGGTAGGCGATCCGGCGTGTCAGCACGCGGGTTTTGCCGGAGCCGGCGCCAGCGTGCACAACGATCGGCCCGCCGACGGCGGTGACCGCCTGGGTCTGCTGCTCGTTCAACCCGGCGAGTAGGGCGTCTGCGTCCACCGGGACAAGTTAGCGTCGCCCACTGACAGCGCCCGAAGCTAGTGTCGGGTCGTGGCATATCCCAGGAACGAACTCAACACGGGCGAGGAGGTCGTTCTCGACCTCCGCCCACACTGGTGGTACTTCGTGCGGCAGGTCGTTGTGTTGGTCGCGGCGATGGCTCTTGGCATTGTGGCGCTCGCTGTTGGAGCCCCGGACGCCGCGAGCATCATTGTCGGGATCCTCATTCTCGTTGTTCTGGTGTGGCTCGGCTTTGCGTACAGCGTCTGGGCAACAACCAATTTCGTTGTCACCACCGATCGCCTCATCAGTCGCTCTGGCGTGCTGACGAGGCAAGGCATCGAGATCCCGCTCGAACGCATCAACACGGTCTTCTTCCGCCAGAGCCTATTGGAGCGATTCATCCGCTCTGGCGACCTCGAGATCGAATCGGCCAGCGAGCAGGGCAGCTCGAAATTCAGCAACATCCGGCGCCCGCTGAACGTGCAGAACGAGATCTACCGCCAAATGGAAAGCAACGAGAATCGCAAGTTCGATCGAGTCGGACGCAACATCGGTGGGAGCGGTGTCACATCGATTCCCGAGCAGATCGAGAAGCTCGATGAGCTCCGCCGAAACGGCGTACTGACCGAAGAGGAATTCTCATCGAAGAAGACCGAACTCCTCAAAAGACTCTGATCGGTTGCGCCTGTTTTGGCTGAATGATGTCCTGCGGCCGAACGAGGGAGATCGGGATGTGATCTACGAATCGTCAGAGTTGCGACCGTTGCCCCGACCGTTGTTGGATCGCTCGTCCTTGTCGTCCTTGTCGGACTCGTCATCGTCGTCGTGGTCCCGATCGTCGGAATCAGCGTGCTGCGACTCATCTTCTTCGTCTTCCTCGAGGTCGTCAGTCTCCGCCTCAACGGCGATTGCTTCTGAGTCCGGGTTCGCGGGCACAGCAACACCGATGTCCGATGGCGGCTCTTGCTCGGTCTCAGCGATGACTTGGGCGGTCTCTGGAGGCGCGGCGTCTTCATTGTCGTCGAGTAGGACGACGCCGGTCGCTGCCGCTGCAGTTGCCGTTCCCATCACCGCGCTGGTGATGGCGGCCGCTTTTTGGGCGACGATCGAAGCGAGGATCATGGGGTGGCCTCCGCAGCCAGGGTGTCCAGGTGAACGCGAACAGCTGGAGATCGGCAGGATCGTCGAAAAACTTGTGTCGAGCCTGCGCCGGGTACGTTCTCGGCATGCCCGTTGAGACCCCTGCCACCCAGTACTCGATCGCCATCCGTGTTGTCCTCGACAACAAGCCCGGCATTCTCGGTCGCCTGACCTCGGCCATCGGTGCTTCCGGCGGAAACATCTTCGCCGTTGATGGATTCGTGGCGAAGGGTCCGATTCTCGAGCGCGAGATGGTCATCAACTGCGGGAGTGTTCCCCATCAGTCCGAGGTGGTTGCCGCCGTCGAGGCCGTCGATGGCGTGACGTTGACCGAGTGGTGGGACCGAACGTTCCGGATGCACGAAGGGGGCAAGGTCGAAGTTCTGCCGCTGTGCTCTGTTGGTGACGCCGACGACCTCTCCATGGCTTACACCCCGGGTGTCGCTCGCATATGCAACGCGATCGCCGCCGATGAGTCACTGGCCAACGAGCTCACGATTCGCAAGAACACTGTCGCCATCGTCAGCGATGGCACCGCTGTGCTGGGCCTTGGAAACATCGGTCCAAAGGCGGCGATGCCAGTGATGGAGGGGAAGGCGCTGCTCTTCAAGGAATTCGCCGGCGTTGATGCGTTCCCGATCTGTCTCGATGTCTCAACACCAGAAGAGATCATCGAAACCGTCGTCCGGCTGGCGCCGACCTTCGGGGGCATCAACCTCGAGGACATCGCTGCCCCTGGTGCGTTCCTTGTCGAAGAAGAACTGAAGCGACGCCTCGACATTCCTGTCTTCCACGACGATCAGCACGGCACCGCCGTCGTCACCCTCGCCGGCCTCGAGAACGCATTGAAGATCGTCTGCAAGAGGATGGACGAGATCTCCGTGGTGTTGTCTGGTGTCGGCGCTGCTGGGGTCGCCATCGCGAAGATCCTTCTCGGGGCCGGCGTCAAGCACATCGTCGGTGTCGACTCGAAGGGCGCGATCTACGTCGGCCGTGAAGAGTTCAATTCGTCGAAGCAGTGGTTCGCGGCCAACACGAACGTTGACGCCAAGATGGGAGCGCTGAGCGACGTCATTTCCGGAGCCGATGTCTTCATCGGCGTGAGCGCCCCCGGCGTGTTGACGGTCAA
>CAZYLX010000208.1:0-6131 GCA_964648595.1 uncultured Acidimicrobiaceae bacterium | reverse complement strand
TGCGCCGCCGCTTCCGCATGGTCCGAGGTCATCGGCACGACGATGATCGCCGTCGTCGCAGCATCGACCACACCGACACGGGTACCGACTGACAGCTGACGAATCTCGTTTGCCAATGCGGTCTTGATCTCGCCGAGTGCGTCGTTGCGACGGAGTCGCTGGCTGGTGTCGAGCACAAAGACGACTTCGCGATCCAGGTTGATGGCTCCAAGCGTCGCCAACTGGCCGTCGGCGTCGTCGCCGTTCTCCTTGATCGAGGCAGCGGTCGCCGAGTAGTCGTCAGAGATCGCGACCAGCTCAGTGGTCTCGCCCCGGGCGTCGACCCGGTGCACGACCAGCAGCGATGGTCCATCTGCTTCCTGGGCCGAGACCGCGGGGAGCATCCCGAACACCACGGCGAAGACTGCGGCGAAGACCGCAACGAGTTGCCGCAAGGTGATGCGAGGTGCTGTCGTCCGCGATGCGTTCATCGTCGTCCCCGTTCTTCATGGCCGCCATCACCCTGGGTAGCACTGAACATCTCAGGGCCGAGACGGATGCCGTGGTCTGCCAGTTTCTGGGAGAACTTGGGACGAACGCCAGTGGGCTTGAGCTGTCCCTTGAATCGTCCGTGTTCGTCGACACCGGCCGAGTAGTCGAAGAGGAAGACGTCCTGGAGGGTGATGATTTCGCCCTCCATACCGGCGACCTCAGTGATGTGGGTGATGCGGCGTGAACCGTCACGGAGTCGCTGCAGCTGGACGATCATGTCAACAGCGGAAGAAATCTGTTCACGGATCGCTCGAACCGGAAGGTCGTAGCCGGCCATGAGAACCAGCGTCTCGAGGCGGCTCAGCGAGTCACGAGGATTGTTGGCGTGCAACGTGGTCAACGAGCCATCGTGACCGGTGTTCATGGCCTGCAACATGTCGAGCGCTTCGCCGGAACGGCACTCGCCGACGACGATGCGGTCAGGACGCATACGAAGCGTGTTCTTCACGAGTTCGCGGATGGTGACCTCGCCCTTGCCCTCGACGTTCGGCGGACGGGTCTCGAGTGAGAGCACATGGTCCTGGGCGAGCTGGAGCTCCTTCGCATCCTCGACCGTGATGATGCGCTCATCGGACGGAATGAACGACGAGAGCACGTTGAGGGTCGTGGTCTTACCAGTACCAGTACCACCGGAGACGACGACGTTGAGCTTGCCAACGATGCATGCTTGGAGGAATCGGGCAGCGTGGACGCTGAGTGTTCCGAAGCGGATGAGATCGTCGATGCGGAGCGGGTCCGTGGCGAACTTGCGGATCGTGAGGAACGGACCACCAACCGAAAGCGGGCTGATGACCGCGTTCACGCGGGATCCGTCTGGCAGGCGAGCGTCGCACAATGGTGACGACTCGTCGATGCGACGACCGACCTGGGCGACGATCTTGTCGATGATCCGACGAAGATGCATTTCGTCGACGAAGGTGACTTCGTCTCTCTCGAGCTTGCCACCTCGCTCGACATAGATCTGCTTCGGACCATTACACATGATCTCGCTGACTGCTTCCTCACGGAGCAGCTTGTCGATCGGGCCGTAGCCGAGAATGTCGTCGGAGACGTCTTGGATGAGCGTTGCCTTGTCGGCAGCCGAAAGCGGAGTCCGCTCCTGGGCCAACGCCGCGTGGAGCGACTCATGCACCCGCTTGCGAAGCTCATCTTCGCCCATGCGAGTGTCATAGAGGATCGGACCGAGTTCCTCGATCAGCACTCCATGGATCCGGTGACGGATCTGGTCGATTGCAGGATCAGCTCGTTGGCCCAACCCCGAATCTTGCCCAGTGTCTCCACCAGCTTCGTTCAATCGTCGATATAGCGACATGTGCCCAGCTCCTCAAGACCTAATCAACCAAAGAACCGACGTCGACTACCTGACGACGTCTCTGCGATCGCTCCACTGGTGAAGCGTTCCGCCAACTTCTGAATCTCTCGAGCCACGCCAGACCGTGGTGCTGAAAGCACGACGGGATGGCCCTTGTTCACGGAAATCGGGACAACGACGTCGGAAGGAATCCGAGCCGCAGCCGTGATCTGCAGCGTCTTTTCGACCTCGCCGACGTCGAGCTTGACTTTGGAGTCGGCTCGATTCAGGACGAGGTGCATCTTCTCACGTGGAATGTTCAGCAACCCGAGCGTGCTCAGACCGATCTTCACGTTCTTGATGTTCGGGATGTCGAGACCGGCAACCAGGATGACGTCGTCGGAGTTCTCGATGATGGCAAGCACGGTCTCGTTGAAGAAGGCCGGCAGATCGACGATGACATATCCGGCGTACTGCCGGACGATGTTGATCAGCTTCACCATCTGTTCGCCGGTGATCTGATCTGCGAAGCTCGGCTCCATCGGTGCTGGCAGCACTTTGAGCTTGCTGTCGGCGTGATCACTCAGGAGGCTCGCAACCATTGACGCGTCGAGCCGGTCGAGCTGGGAAACAGCGTCGACGACGGTGTGATGGGGTGCGAGCTTGAGCATGACCGACACATCACCGAACTGAAGGTGCCCGTCGATCAGCACGACCGGACGATCGGTGTTGTCGGCAAGAGTCACGGCCAAATTGACGGCCAAGACCGACTTGCCGGAACCGCCCTTGGTCGAGAAGACCGAGATGATGCGACCGGGGTCTTCCTCGCCGGCGGCGATTGCCTCGGCGACGTCCGGCGTCGACGGCTCGTTGCTTCCCAGCGTCGGAGCCATCTTCAGCGTGTCGCCGATGCGAGAGACCGTCTCCACGAACTGCATCTGATCGATCGGGGCCGAGAGGACGTCGCGAACACCAGACCGGAGAGCAGTCTGGAGAAGCTCGGTCGAGAGCTCGGACGTGACCAGGATGGTCCCCACCTCGGGATGGGTGCGACCCCATTGCTCAACGAGAGCGAAGTCAGCAGGCGTCACACAGGACGGCCCCAGAACTGCAACGATCGGACCCATGCCGATTCGTGCTTCCATCTCGGCCAGCGACGACACCTTCGCAACGTGGTCACCCAGTTGCATTGCGAGGTAGTCGCGAACGGCCAGGTCAGCGTCGACCACTGCGACCGCCACACCACCCAGTCCGGAGGAGGGCGTCTCTTCAGGAGCCGGCTCGGCATCGAAGGACGAGAAATCGTCAAGTTCGAAGCTCGAGAAGTCGCTCGTTGTTTCACTCATTGGGAACTCCTGATCGGACAGATGGGAAGGGGGGTCATCACTCGGCGGGGGCTTCTTCGGCTTCGACAGCGAAGTACGGGGTGAGCCGTGCTTCGTCCTCGGCCGGATAGAGCAGCTCTGTGATGTCCATGGGCAGCAGAGCTTCTGGCTCATAGCCGGCAGGAACGAGCGAGAGGTAGAGGTTCTGCGTGCCAACCGCCAGCACCTGCTGGACAACTTCCGGCGGCACGGCGAGGGTGATCACGCCACCAGTAGCAGCAGCGGCGTCTGCATCGGCCTCAGCGGTTTCGCCAAGATCAAGGGGCAGCGACTGGCCAACGGCGAGGACTTCTGCCTTCTGGTAGAAGTACCTGGCGTTCTCGAGGTAGAGGCTCTGCTCAGCGGAGGCCGGGATCTCATTCGAGTAGAACTCCTCGAGATCAGGCAGGTCTCCGTCTTCGGTACCGCCACCAGTCTCTTCGGCTTCGGCTTCTTCGTCGGCGCCATCGAAGGCAAGGGGTCGGACGACGAGCATGTTGACGAAGTCACCAGGCTGGACGAAGCCAGCGACACCGGCGACCTGGTCGATCGGGAAGGTCACGGTGACCATGCCCCGCTCTTCGAGTCGGTCGGTGATGCCGGTCGACAGCACGTTCGGTGCGACGAAGTTGCCGGCGACCAACATCGAGGCGGCGGGGAGATCCACAACGGCCACGAGGTTGTTCAACTCGGCGTTCGGATCCTTGATCGCCGTCGACGGGATGAACTCGACCGGTACTTCGGTGAGTTCGATCAGTCCCTGGCCGACAGCCTGTTCCGCCGGCGTCCCCTTGGGGATCTGGCTCTGAACGATCCAAGCCTGGCCGAGAGCAGCGTCTCCATAGACGTCATCCTCCAGGCCTCGAACGTATCGCGACAAGCCGAGCGCCGAGACGGCGCTGACGACGATGGCGATGAGAAGAATTACGGTTCGCCGTGAGTTCACGACACTCTCCTGGTCTCTGCCAGGGTCTGGACGACCCGGGACTTCGTTGACTCCACGTTCCTTCGGCCCGAACATGGCGTGGGCTTAGTAGTTCGCCCGACTTCTTTTGGTCAACGGCGCGAGACGCGCATGTCCAACGTTGCGGTCAGAACCCAAAACGCGAAGAAGCGCCCGGCGTTCGCAGGGCGCTTCTTCCTAGATGTCAAGCGGGTGTAACCCGATCGAGTCAGCTTTCGGTTGCAGCCTCGTCATCGGAAGCTTCGACCGCCGGAGCCTCCTCAGTAGCGACGTCTTCGGCGACGATCTCTTCAGCCGCTGGTTCGTCGGAAGCCGGTGCCTCGTCCGAAGCCGCTGGTTCGTCGGAAGCCGGTGCCTCGTCCGAAGCAGCCGACTCATCGGTGCCCTCGCCGCCTTCGAGGTCTTCGTAGTACTCAGCCCAGGCAGCCTCGGTGGCGGGATCAACCTCGGTCGGTCCGATGTAGTTGCCTTCGGTGTCGAAGGCATGCTCGCCGAACGCTTCCTGGTACTCCTGAGCCACGACGCCACCCTCGGCGGCCTGCTTGATCGACAAGCTGATCCGGCGACGCTGAAGGTCGATGTCGATGATCTTCACCCACAGCTCTTCGCCAGGGGTGACCACTTGCTCGGGGAGATCGACGTGATGAGCCGACATCTCCGAGATGTGAACAAGACCTTCGATGCCGTCGCCGACCTGGACGAACGAACCAAACGGGACAAGCTTCGTGACACGGCCGTACACGAGTTCGCCGACGCGGTGGCTCGTTGCGAACTCCTGCCATGGGTCCTGCTGGGTGGCCTTGAGCGAGAGACTGATGCGCTCACGGTCGAGATCGACCTCGAGAACCTGCACGGTGACCTCATCACCGACGGCAACGACCGACCCGGGATGGTCGACGTGCTTCCAGGAGAGCTCGGACACGTGAATGAGACCGTCCATTCCGCCGAGATCGACGAAGGCACCGAAGTTGACGACGGAACTGACCACACCGCTGCGAACCTCGCCGGGCTGCAGGTTGGCCAGGAAGTCCTCGCGCTGTTCCTTCTGAGTCTCTTCCAGGAACGCTCGGCGGCTGAGCACCACGTTGTTCCGGTTCTTGTCGAGCTCGATGATCTTGGCATCGAGGCTCTTGCCGACGTAAGGCTGCAGATCGCGGACACGACGCAGCTCGACCAGCGATGCTGGGAGGAAGCCTCGGAGACCGATGTCGATGATCAGGCCGCCCTTGACGACCTCGATGACAGGGCCCGACACGACTCCGTCGCGCTCCTTGACCTCTTCAATGGTGCCCCACGCACGCTCGTACTGAGCCCGCTTCTTCGAGAGAACCAGGCGGCCTTCCTTGTCCTCCTTCTGGAGGACGAGGGCTTCGATCTCGTCGCCGATCGAGACAATCTCGGACGGGTCGACCGCATTGCGGATCGAGAGTTCACGGGCAGGAATAACGCCCTCGGACTTGTAGCCGATGTCAAGCAGTACTTCGTCGCGATCGACGCGAACAACGCTGCCGGTGACGAGCTGGCCGTCATCAACGAGCACCATCGAGTTGGTGTAGGCATCGTCGAGTGATCCGACGAGATCGTTCTCGACGATCTGGCGAGGAACGTATTCCTCGCTGGGCATCTCTTCTGGCTGGACGTCTGGCGTTTCAGTGGTGGACACGAGGTAGGGGACCTTTGGAAGGAGCCTGCGCAATGCGGGAAAGTGCACGACGAAGGGCTCCGGCGTTTCCGGAGCGGGCACACACTATCGGTCGCTAGCTGCAGAGCGTTCGGCGAGGAGCAAGAACTCTGGCACGTCGGTGCTCGACGGGAACGGCCCGTAGCCACCAGGAGTGACCCCATGCACTGCGAGTGGCCGCAGGTCGGCCGCTCGGGCCATCAAACGGAGCTCGCGAGGGGTGAAACAAGTGGTCCACAGTTCTGCTGGGACCGCAACACCGGCCTCGTTCCGGACCTCAGTGTGTTCGTGGTTGACGCC
>CAZYLX010000207.1:0-6137 GCA_964648595.1 uncultured Acidimicrobiaceae bacterium | reverse complement strand
GAGCACCTTCGACGTTGTAGTACGGCTGGTCCTGGTGCCATGGCGTGCGCTGCTTGGTGCCAGGCTCCTTCACCAGAACGTGATCGTGGTAGAGCCGGATCGAGTCAGAGCTGGTCAACTCCGCAGCAATCTCGGCTCCCGGGGATTCCCTGATGAAGCGCTCCATCGCCGGGAGTCGGCTCCAGTTGCAGAAATCCTCGATGAACGCACCGTCACCGTCGGGGCTCGCCCGCTTGGCCCGAGGGGAAAGATCGGCGAGGTTCTCATCGATCGCTTCGCGGGCCCAGGCAACGTGCTCGGCGCTGAAGGCCTGACGGACGCAGACCGCGCCGTCTCGTTGATAGTCGCCCTCGACCGTCCACGCTCCCATCAGTCCCCTACCTCGTTCCTGCGCATCGGGATGGTGACGCCGCGTTCGTCAGCGACCTCGATCGCTCGGTCATACCCGGCGTCGACGTGACGAATGACTCCCATGGCCGGATCGTTGGTGAGGACTCGTTCGAGCTTCTCGGCGGCGAGCTCGGTGCCATCGGCAACACTGACTTGTCCGGCGTGTATCGACCGGCCGATCCCCACTCCGCCGCCGTGATGGATGCTCACCCACGTCGCCCCGGAGCACGTGTTCACGAGGCCGTTGAGCAGCGGCCAATCGGCGATGGCATCGGAGCCGTCGATCATGCCCTCGGTCTCGCGGTACGGCGATGCGACCGATCCAGAGTCGAGGTGGTCTCGGCCGATCACGATCGGAGCCGACAGTTCGCCGGAACGCACCATCTCGTTGAAACGAAGACCGAGCCGATGGCGTTCGCCGTAGCCGAGCCAGCAGATGCGGGCCGGCAACCCTTGGAACGCAACGCGTTCACCAGCAAGCTTGATCCAACGATGGAGGCCCTCGTTGTCGGGGAACTCCTCGAGCACGGCCTTGTCAGTGGCCGCGATGTCTGCCGGATCACCAGAAAGAGCGACCCACCGGAAGGGGCCAAGCCCTTCGCAGAAGAGTGGTCGGATGTAGGCGGGAAGGAACCCGGGGTAGTCAAAGGCTCGGTCGAAACCGCCGAGCTTTGCTTCGGCTCGCAAGCTGTTGCCGTAGTCGAACACTTCTGCACCGGCGTCCATGAACCCGACCAGGGCTTCACAGTGAGTCGCCATCGCGGCCCGGGCTCTGCGGGTGAATTCGGTCGGGTCGTTTTGCTTCAGTTCCTCGGCCGCCTCGGCACTGAGATCGTTCGGCATGTAGCTGAGAGGATCGTGTGCGCTCGTCTGATCGGTGACGATGTCGGCATCGACGCCGTCGGCCAGGAGGCGGGGAAGGACGTCGGCTGCATTTCCGAGCAGACCCACTGACAACGGCGTACGACTGGCTTTCGCCTCGTGGACGCGTTTCACGGCCGCCGCATAGTCGGGGGCGATCTCGTCGAGATATCGGTGGTCGACCCGTCGTTGCAGCATGCGCTGATCGACGTCGATCACCAGCACGACACCGTCGTTCATCGTGACGGCCAACGGCTGCGCTCCACCCATGCCGCCTGCGCCTGCGGTGATCGTCAGGGTGCCGGCGAGTGTGCCGCCGAAACGCTTGCGAGCGATCTCGGCGAAACACTCGAACGTTCCCTGCAGGATTCCCTGGGTACCGATGTAGATCCATGATCCTGCGGTCATCTGGCCGTACATCGTGAGGCCTTGGTGTTCGAGCCGGCGGAACTCGTCCCAGTTCGCCCAATCGGGAACCAGGTTCGAGTTCGCAATGATCGCTCGGGGGGCCCACTCGTGGGTCCGCATGACGCCGACGGGCTTGCCGGACTGCACGAGCATGGTCTCGTCACGTTCCAACGTCGTGAGCGTGTGCAACATCGCCCGGTAGGCATCCCACGACCGAGCCGCCCGGCCGGTGCCGCCGTACACCACGAGTTGGTCTGGGTTCTCTGCCACCTCTGGGTCGAGATTGTTCTGCAGCATTCGATAGGCGGCCTCCTGTGGCCAGCCCTTGCAGTTCAGATCGGTGCCGCGCGGTGCGGCAATGTTGGTGACGGGCGTTCCGAGCGGGCCAAAGGAAGTGCTCATGCCTTGCAGTCTGCTCCCCCGTTCCTTAGGGTGTCAACTGTTCACATGACTTGTCATCTGGTGACAATCATATGATGGCGATCCGGGAGACCTCCAGACATGACTTCGGCAGCCGAAGCAGAACGCTCGTCCGACATCTCGACCGACGATGAGCCCGGCGTTCCCCGATCCATCGCTCGCGTCCTCGACCTGTTCGAGATCGTGCTGGCCGAGCGGAACTGCAACCTCACTGCAGCGGCGGCCGCATCCGAGCTGACCCCCACCACCGCCCTGCGATATCTCCGAGCACTCGAAGCCCGCGGCTATGTCGATCGCGACCAGTCAGGCGACTTCTCCGCCGGGCCGACCATCCTGCGAATCGCTGCCTCCCTGCGAAGCGGGACCGTCCTCGATCGCCTCGCCGTCACTGCCCAACCCCATCTCGACGCTCTCGCCAAACGAACGGGCGAATCCACGTACCTCGCCGTGAGCGACGGGCAGACCGGTACCTACATCGCAAGCGCCGAGAGCCCGAGAGCGATTCGCCACGTCGGCTGGGTCGGGCAAGACGTTGACCTCACCGACTCAGCCCTCGGCGCAGCACTCGCCGGGCCGAGCATCGTCGTCAAACGAACCGGCGCAATCGAAGAAGACATCACCGCAATGAGCCGCGCACTGCCCAACAACGGCAAGCTCGGCATCGCTGTTTCGATCGTCGGCCCGGAAAACCGCTTCACCACCGAGACCTGCAAGAACCACCAGCTCGCACTCGACGAAACCGTTGATTCACTCGTGCGAGAACTGCGGACCAACGGAGAGGACTTCACCTCATGACCATCCAACTCAACGGTCCGGGCGTCACCGTGGAAGACGTGGTTGCTGTCGCACGCGACGCCGAACGCGTCGAGCTCACAGCAGCCGCAATCGAGCGCATGGCGACCGCTCGAGCCATCGTCGAACAGCTGGCCGAAGGTGCCCCGAAGTACGGCATCTCCACGGGCTTCGGTGCGCTCGCGACCATTTCGATTCCCCCTGACCGCCGTCGCGCCCTCCAGATCGCACTCGTGCGCTCCCATGCCGCAGGCATGGGCGAACCGGTCGAGGAAGAAGTCGTTCGAGCGATGGTCTTGCTCCGGGCCCGAACGCTGGCACTCGGCTACAGCGGCGCTCGACCGCTTGTCGCCACGGCCATGGTCGACATTCTCAATGCCGGCATCACCCCCATCGTCCCCGAGTACGGCTCACTTGGGGCCAGCGGCGACCTTGCGCCGCTCGCTCACGGCGCCATGGCCCTGCTCGGCGAAGGCGACGTCGTCCACAACGGCCGGGTCCGTCCAGCGACAGAAGCACTCGCAGAAGCGGGGCTCGAACCAATCGAGCTCGCCGAGAAGGAAGGCCTCGCCGTCACGAACGGCACCGACGCCATCCTCGGCATGCTCTGCCTCGCCATCGCTGACACCGCACAGCTCCTCGCTCAGGCCGACATGATCGCGGCGATGACCGTCGAAGGTTTGCTGAGCAGCGACGCCCCCTTCGCCGCAGACCTTCAAGCACTCAGGCCCCAACCCGGCCAGGCAATTTCCGCAGCCAACCTCCGGGCCATGCTCGACGGTTCGCCGATCGTCGCCAGCCACGCCAACCCCGAAGACACTCGGGTGCAAGACGCTTACTCGATCAGATGCACTCCGTCGGTCCACGGCGCCGTCCGAGACACGCTCGCCCATTGCCGAACCGTCGCCGACAACGAACTGGCCTCGGCCATCGACAACCCAATGGTCCTGGCCGATGGTCGCGTCGAATCATGCGGCAACTTCCACGGCGCGCCCCTCGGCTTCGCCGCCGACTTCCTCGCCATTGCGGTGTCCGAGATCGGCGCCATCGCCGAACGACGCATGGACCGCATGCTCGACAAGACCCGAAGCCACGGCCTCCCCCCTTTCCTCGCAGAAGAAGTCGGTGTCGACGGCGGGCTCATGATCGGCCACTACACCGCTGCGGCAATGGCATCCGAGAACAAGCGCCTCGCCGCTCCGGCGTCGGTCGACTCGCTCCCCACTTCCGGCATGCAAGAGGACCACGTGTCGATGGCCTGGCTTGCGGCCCGCAAACTCCGCAAAGTCATAGACAACGTCCGCCGCATCCTCGCCGTCGAATACGTCTGTGCGGCGCGAGCCATCGACTACCGCTCCCCGCTCGTGGCGTCACCGGCGACCGGAGCGCTCGTAACGCTTCTCCGCACGGTGGTCGACGGCCCCGGCCCCGACCGCCATCTCTCGCCAGAGCTTGCTGCCTGCGAGGACATACTCCGATCGACCGCCATGGCCGACGCGCTCGCTGCCATCGACGTCAGGCTCGACTGAGAGCCCGCGCCGACGAACCGGTCCGGTGCTCGACGAGTCAGTGCGAGAAGTTGGCGAACTCTCCGATGGTGTAGGTCCTCACCATCGCCAGGACCGCGTCGGCAACGGCATGGTTCGGGCCGCGTTCGAACACATAGATGCCCAACGCATCCTTGAGTTCCCCGATCGAAACCGCGTCACCGCCGGCCAGCAGCTCGCCGGCAAACGCAGGCAGGATCTCGAGCGCATCGTGGGGTGTCCCGGCCAATGTGCGACGGACCTCGCGGGCGATGTTGAGTCGCTCGGTCACGACGGATGAGCTTCTGAGGCGTCACAACCTGGCATGGCTTCCACGATGACGGAGAGACTGAGCATTGCAAGGGTCGTTCGTCCCGACAGTCCTTCCGTCGGCGCTGCCGATGGGGCCGAGCGCCTCATCTTGCGGATCAACGACCTCTTGATGAGACTGCGGCAATGATCATCGTGCAGGGAGTGTTCCAAATTGCCCCCGAGGACCGCAAGCAGTTCCTCGCAGAGTCCATCGAGCTCCAGCAAACCAGTCGCAGTGAGCCCGGTTGTATCGAGTACGTCTTCGCAGAGGATCCGGTGGAATCCGACCGAATCATTCTGTCCGAGCGTTGGGAGCGGCGAGCCGACCTCGACGCTCATATCGAGGCAATGACGGCGCGGCGAGCCGCCTCAGCCGACAACGGAGAGCAACGAGCCGCGCCCCTCAGCCGAGAAGTCTCCTTCTTCGAGGCGAGCGAGATCAGCCTCTCGTAGTTCGCCTTATCGACCGCGACGCTCTTCGATTATGGTCCGGCCGATGTTCCCGATCCCATTCCCCGCGGACCCAACCATCGAGAGCTCATCATGACCACGAGCCACCCCCTCGTTCTCGCCGGACAGTACGGATCGCCGTACACGCTCAAGATGCGCGCCGTACTCCGCTACCGCCACATCCCGTTCCGCTGGGTACTGCGCGACTCAAAATGGGACGACATTCCGAAACCACCCGTTCCGATCATTCCCGTGATCGTGTATCCGAACGACGATGGCAGCCACGGCGAAGCCACGGTCGATTCATCACCTCAGATCACACGCCTCGAGGCTGAATTCGCCGGTCGCAGCGTGGTGCCGACCGATCCCGCTTTGGCCTTCATCGATCTCCTCATCGAGGACTTCGGCGACGAATGGGTCACGAAGGCCATGTACCACTACCGATGGGCCTATCAAGACGACATCGACAAGGCCGGCCGACTCCTTCCGATTTCGCGGAACCTGCAGATGACGAGCGACGAAGCAAAGCAGATGTACGACTACATCACGACCCGCCAGATCGCTCGTCGTGAACTGGTCGGTTCAACCCAGCTGAACCGACCGATCATCGAGGGCTCCTACGAGCGGGTGCTCGACATCATGCAGGAACAACTCGCTACCCATGACTTCCTTTTCGGCGATCGCCCGGGTCGGGGCGATTTCGGAATCTTCGGGCAGTTCACCCAGCTGGTGAAGTGGGATCCGACTTCGATGGCCGTGGCGGTCAAGCGAGCCGCGAAGACCATCAATTGGGTCGACCGCATGGATGACCTGTCGTGGCTGCCGGTCGAAGGAGGCGACGGCTGGGTCGAGCTCGAGACCCTCCCGACGGCAACTGGCAAGCTGCTCGACGAGGTCGGCCGCACCTATGCGCCATTCATGGTGGCCAACGCAAAGGCCCTGCTGACGGGCGAGGACGAAGTCGTCTGTGAGATCGAC
>CAZYLX010000206.1:0-6139 GCA_964648595.1 uncultured Acidimicrobiaceae bacterium | reverse complement strand
CTACCAGATCACCCAGCGGGCTGAGCACTTCGAGGAAGAGGTCGGGCTCGAGACAACACTCAAGCGGCCGATCATCAACACCCGCGACGAGCCGCACGCCGATAGTCAGCGCTATCGCCGCCTGCACGTGATCGTCGGTGACGCCAACATGTCGCAGGTCGCCACGTTCTTGAAGGTGGGCACGACGTCGGTCCTGTTGGCCATGCTCGAGGACTACGCCTACGACATGAGGATGACGCTCGATGATCCGGTTCGAGCCATGCATCACGTCAGCCACGATCTCACCTTGAGCGAACCAATGAAGCTGGCCGACGGGTCGTTGGCGACCGCGTTGGAGATTCAGTTCGACATGCTCGAACAGGCAACGGCATGGAGCGAGCGGTACGGCCTCGAGTCGGTCGGCGGCGAGCAGGTCGGCCAAATGATTCTCGATCGGTGGCAGCGAGTCCTGAGCGGGCTCGAGTCCGATCCTGCCAGCGTGGCCGATCAGGTCGACTGGCTGGCCAAGAAGCGGATCCTCGAGGGTTTCATGGAGCGCCACGATTGCGGCTGGGACGACACGCGTCTCCGGGCGCTCGATCTTCAATATCACGATCTGCGGCCAGCGAAGTCGCTGGCCGCTCGTGCCGGCTTGGAGACGCTGGTCGACGATGCCGACGCCGCCGTGGCGATGAGCGAGCCACCGACCAACACCCGGGCGTACTTCCGCGGCAAGTGCCTGCAGAAGTTCGCTGATTCTGTCGTCGCGGCGAATTGGGATTCGATCGTGTTCGACGTCGGAGATGATCCGTTGCGCCGCGTCCCCATGCTGGAACCAACCAGGGGTACGGTGGATCACGTTGGCGCTCTGATCGAACAGAGTGACACAGTGTCCGAACTCCTCGACAAGCTCGGGGCCTGAACCCTTCTGGCAATTCTTCCGATCACAAAGGACCATTCGCATGGCAGAACGTGAGCAGATCAAGAAGTCTCCCTCTCGGTCAGGCGAGCAAGAGGTCGCGGAAGCTCCGGCGGCCAGCGAGTCCGGCGAGAAGTTGAAGGCCGAGCTCGACGATCTCCTGGACGAGATCGACGACGTGCTGGAGACGAACGCCGAGGACTTCGTCAAGTCCTACATCCAAAAGGGCGGCGAGTAAACCTCCCACCCCCACGCTTCCCCCCGGTTCTGTCCGGGATAACTCTCAGATCCGAGGGCTATCCGAGACAGAACGGCTGATTGCACCTCTGGGTGCCTCCACGGACCGATCACCGGAGGTACCCGATGGCCCTCGCCGTCGACCAGCGCATTCTCGAAGAAGCAGCGGCAACCGACCTCGTCGTCAGCAGGCAACAACTCATCGATGCTGGAGTCAGCCCAGCCTCGATTGCCAGACGTGTCGATCGGACGCTGACACCGGTCGCTTCCGGCGTCTACATCATCGGTCAACCTTCGGGCCGGAAACTGCTCCGTGCTGCGTTGCTGGCTGTGAATGGGTCGGTCGTGGCCGACCACGCCGCTGCACATCTCCTAGATCTTCCGGTCCGCAGGCGTACCGATCGGCAACCAGCTGTCGTCGCGCTCAAGGGCGCTGCCGGGCATCCGCCGATTGGTGTCCAGGTGCGCCATACGCGGCACCTGCCCAGCTGCGACACAACGATGGCCGACGGTCTGCCGTCCACAACGGTCGAACGAACGATTTGTGATTTCGGACGCCTGGTCCATGTTGCCAAGGTCCAACACCTCGTCGAGTGGGCGATCACCGAGCGGAAGATGTCGAGTCAATCCTTTTCTGCGTGCGCCCGTTCGTTCTGTCGTCGGGGCCGCGAGGGAAGCGCTGTCATCCGGCTCTTGCGACACGAGCTCCTCGATGATGGATTGGTTCCTGCCTCTGTGCTCGAGCGCGAGGCGAAGGGTCTATTCGATCGTGCGGGTCTGAGCGGGTACGAGATGCACTTCGTCCCTCCGTGGTCCGACGGCGTGACCGGAACCGTCGATTTCGCGTGGGTGAACGAGCACGTCATCGTCGAGCTCGATGGTCGACGATGGCACTCGGTGACGAAGGCTCAACAAACGGACCGTCAGCGAGACCGCACCGCGAACGCCCGAGGTTGGACGGTCCTCCGGTTCGGATGGCAGGAAGTGATGGAGCGGCCGTCGCAGGTCGGCGGGGAGATCCGCTCATTCCTCCGCCGCGCCGCTTCTGTCCAGGATCGCTCTCAGAATTGAGACATATCCGGGACAGAACGGGGGGAGTGGGGGTTAGTTGGCGTGGAGGTCTTCGTTGAGGCCTTGCCAGCTGGCCCCTGAGCGAGCGACCGCCTCAACCTCACCGGTCAGCGAGTTGCGACGGAAGAGCAGGCCGCTCGCGCCCGAAATCTCCCGTGCCTTTCGAATCGACGTGTCCGGCATCGAGATCAGGGTGCCGGCAGTGATGTAGAGCCCGGCCTCGACGATGCAGTCGTCGCCCAGCGAAATTCCGATGCCTGCGTTGGCTCCGAGCAGGCAGTTCTTGCCCAAGCTGATCGTTTGTTGGCCGCCGCCCGAGAGCGTGCCCATGATCGATGCACCACCGCCGACGTCGGACCCGTCGCCCACCACCACGCCGGCCGAGATGCGACCCTCGACCATCGAGGCGCCAAGCGTGCCGGCATTGAAATTGCAGAAGCCCTCGTGCATGACCGTGGTGCCGTCAGCCAGGTGGGCGCCGAGCCGAACTCGGCCGCCTTCGGCGATTCGAACGCCCGACGGCACGACGTAGTCGAGCATGCGAGGGAACTTGTCGACGCCGAATACGACCACATGCTTCCCCTCGGCCCGCATCATCATTCGCGCTGCCTCGAACCCCGGCACGGGGAACGGGCCGTGATTGGTCCACACCACATTGGTCAGCACTCCGAAGATGCCGTTCATGTTGAGCCCGTGGGGCTCGACCGCTCGGTAGGAGAGCAGATGCAACCGCAAGTATCCGTCGATGGCATCGATCGGAGCATCCTCGAGTGACCCGATGAGCGACACGACCAGCTGGCGACGGCCGCCGGCGGCGGGAACACCGACCAGCGCGGCACAGGATCGCCACGCGGCTGCGTTCGGATGCGGTATGTCGACGTTTTCGGCTGGCTCGACGATCGTCAAGGCTTGGTTGAGCTGGTCCGAGCTGATCTGATAGGTGGCCGTGCCGCTCACGTGGCCCGTGACGTTGGCCAAGATCGCCGCCGGGTAGGAGTGCTCGCTGACCTGCACATGGGGGTAGGAGACGTCGAGGATGTCGCCGTTCTCGGCAACCGTGGCCACGCCGAGACCGAAGGCAACAGGAGTCTTGTAGCCCGCGATATTCGCCTCGATGGCCTCTCGTGCCGTGGTGATCTCGTCCGTCGTGGTGTAGCCCTCGGTCATGGGCAGCAAAGCTAGCGGCGTCAACACCATCCGAAGGCCAGTGGAGCAGTCGGCGAACCGCCCAGTGTCGCGAGCCTCGGCTACGGTTGCCCGCTGTGACACTTCCGCTGTTCTCGCCGTCCGACGACCCCGGCCCTTACTTTCCGGAGCTCCTCAAGCGAGTCGGGATCGACCCCTCGTATCGAATCTCCCAAGCGCTCACCACAGAACAACACCTCGAGATCACCCACGGCACGACCGTTGTTGCCGCCCGCTGCGCCGACGGGGTCGTGATCGCCGGTGACCGCAGGGCGACATCTGGCAATCTCATCAGTCATCGCACCATGCAGAAGGTGTTCGCGGCCGACCGATGGTCCGGCGTTGCGATTGCTGGCGCCGCTGGGCCGGCGATCGAGATGGTGAAGATGTTCCAGCTCCAGTTGGAGCACTACGAGAAGGTCGAAGGCCACTCGCTCTCGCTCGAGGGAAAGGCCAATCAACTCTCGATGATGGTGCGTCAGCACCTTCCCGCTGCGATGCAGGGGATGGTCGTTGTCCCGATCTTTGCGGGGTACGACCGTCGCCGGGACAAGGGGCGTCTCTTCGCCTACGACGTCACTGGTGGGCGCTACGAGGAAGAGGACCATGTCGCGTCTGGCTCGGGGAGCCTGCACGCCAGAACCGTGATCAAGCTCGGTCGAGGAGGCTCGCTGGAACGAGACGCGACCGTCGACCTGCTCATTCGAGCTCTCTTCACAGCGGCTGACGAGGACTCGGCAACCGGGGGCCCTGACAGCATGCGGGGCATCTACCCGATCGTCGCCACGATCGGAGAAGAGGGATTCCAGGCCCTCGAAGAAGAAGACATCGCGGCGCGCTTCGCCGCGATCATCACTGAGTACACGCGTCCGGAGGAAGTCCGATGAACATGCCGTTCTATGTGGCTCCAGAGCAGGTGATGAAGGACCGGGCCGACTACGCCCAGAAGGGCATCGCACGGGGCCGGAGCCTCGTGGCCATCGAATTCGACGCCGGCATCTTGCTGACGGCCGAGAACCCGTCGCGAAACCTCCGCAAGGTGTCGGAGATCTACGACCGCATCGCATTCGCCGGGGTCGGGAAATACAACGAGTACGACCAGCTTCGCATTGCCGGCATTCGTCACGCCGATCTCAAGGGATACACCTACAGTCGCGATGACGTCGATTCTCAGGCCCTTGCGAATCAATACGCCCAGATGCTCGGTCAGATCTTCACCCATGAGATGAAGCCGCTCGAGGTCGAGATTCTCGTGGCCGCCGTCGGGTTCGAGACAGATGGCGACCGGCTGTTCCACATCCGCTACGACGGTTCGGTGACCGATGAAGATGGTTTCGCGGCCCTCGGCGGCGAGGCCGAAGCCATCCGTGAGCGATTGACCGACGGGTACACCCAGGATCTTGATCTCGGCGCCGCTCTGAAGTTGGCGACCAGCGCGCTCGGAGGGCCAGACCGAGTCATCGCCGATGATCAGCTCGAGGTCGCAGTTCTCGATCGAGGCGGTGTCGGCAGGTGTTTCCGCCGACTCGAGAACGGTGAGATCACGGAACTGCTGGCCTGATCGAGTTCGCCCGGTGGCTCACTCGTTCGGTGCTTGGCCGGTGCGGAAGGCAATTGACGCCGGCGTGGACGGATCTCCCCCGGTTGCGCCATCGATCAGATCCCGATTGCCCAGCGGCTCATCGAGTTTGACAGACGCTCGCATGGCGTTGCCCATCCAGTCGCATGGACGCTGGTTGTCGTGGCTGGGAAACGTCACGTTCAGTGTGACGGACTCGTCGGTCTCGAAGGCTGTGACGACCAATCCGCCGAGATTCGACCACGACGGGCAGTCGGGGTGGGCCGCTCGGATCGGAATGGCCTGGCTCGACTCGCCAACCTCTCCGTTGACCGACCAGTAGGCGGGGACTCGATCAACCGAAATTGCGACCACAGCGAGGGCAGTGGCGACAGCGACCACCAGGAGCGCGGCAGCGCCACCAATCGCCCGGTTGGCGCGCCAACTCATCGTTCGCAAGAATCTACCCACGATGATTGCATCGGCATCGAGGGCTGAACCTGAAGGGGTATGCCCGCCGGCCGTCGCCTCGGCTAGGTTGACAATTGATGAGCCACAAGCGTCGGATCTACGGAATCGAGACCGAGTACGGCGTCACCTGCACGCTCCGTGGGCAACGCCGGCTGAGCCCGGACGAGGTTGCCCGCTACCTGTTCCGGCGGGTCGTCTCGTGGGGCCGCAGCTCGAATGTGTTCCTCGTGAACGGCGCCCGTCTCTATCTCGATGTCGGCTCACACCCCGAGTACGCGACCGCGGAATGCGACACGGTCGGCGACGTGGTCATCCATGACAAGGCCGGAGAGCGTGTGCTCGAGCAGTTGCTCGATTCCGCCGAGGATCGCCTGAGGGACGAAGGCATCCAGGGCACGATCCACCTGTTCAAGAACAACACGGATTCGGCCGGCAATTCCTACGGCTGCCACGAGAACTACCTCACTACTCGCAACGATGATCTCAGTCACTACAACGAGGTTCTGATTCCGTTCCTTGTCAGCCGGCAGATCTACGCCGGCGCGGGGAAAGTACTGCAGACGGCTCGTGGCTCGACGTTCGCGGTCAGCCAACGGGCAGAACACATCTGGGAAGGCGTGAGTTCGGCAACGACCCGGAGTCGTCCGATCATCAACACCCGCGACGAACCGCACGCCGATGCCGAGCACTTCCGCCGTCTGCACGTCATTGTCGGCGAC
>CAZYLX010000205.1:0-6143 GCA_964648595.1 uncultured Acidimicrobiaceae bacterium | reverse complement strand
CCGTGACCACTGGCTTGCCGGCAGCGAGGGCGCCGAGGATCAGTTCTCTGGCCGGCTCGATTCCACCGATCACCTCGACAACGAGGTCCACCTCGGGATCGGAAACAAGGGAGCGGGCATCGGTGGTCAACAACGCTGAATCGATGCTGTCTCCCCTGTCACGACTCGTGCTTCGAACCGCAATCGACGTGACCTCTAGCCGAATTCCCGTCGCGGTTTCGATGGGTCCCGAGCGCTCCTTGATGAGTTGCACCAACGCACCGCCAACGATGCCGCAACCCAACAGGCCGACTCTTGTCGTACTGATTCCAGAATTGGTCATTGGAAAGTCTCCATGGTGGCGATCGTATTCATCCGAGGTCGGTGAGGAGCAGATCCTCGTGGGTCTCACGGCGAACAACGAGGCGAGCATCGCCACCTCGGCAGAACACCACCGGAGGGCGAAGGACCTTGTTGTAGTTCGAACCCATCGAGTGGCCGTAGGCTCCGGTGACCGGCGTAGCCAGCACATCACCGACCGCCAAATCTCCGGGAAGATTTGCTTCACGCACCAGGAGATCACCGGACTCGCAATGCTTGCCGACGATGCGGGCCTCGCGTTCGCGTGGGGCCGCGGCCATCGAGGGTTTGAACGCCTCGTAGCCCGAGCCGTAGAGGACGGGTCGTGGATTGTCGCTCATCCCGCCGTCGACGGCCACGTATGTGCGAATGCCTTCGAGGTGCTTGATCGTCCCGACGGTGTAGAGCGTGATGGCGGCCGACGCGGCGATCGACCTCCCGGGCTCGATACCGATCGATCCCGTGACCCCGCAGGCTGCGGCGGCGTCGAGCAAGATTTTGGACCACTGCGGGATCGTTGGCGCTTCTTCACCCTCGACATAGGCAACGCCGAGGCCTCCGCCGACAACCAGTTCGGGAAGCCCGAGGGGGAGAGCGAAGTCGGCAAGGACCTGCACAACAGCAGCGAAGGATTCGGCCCGAAAGACCTGAGAGCCAATGTGGGCGTGGATGCCAACAAGCTCCATCGCTGCCGAGGCTGAGGCTCGCTCGACGGCACGATGGGCGACGCCGGTCGACACGGTGAATCCGAACTTGGAATCGTCTTGGCCAGTTGCGATGTACTCGTGGGTGTGGGCCTCGACCCCGGGGGTGACACGCAACAGCACCGCTGGGGTACGAGCACCGCCAGAGACGAGCTCTTCGATCCGATCCATCTCCTCGAAACTGTCGACGATGATCCGGCCAACACCCGCCTCGAGGGCCCTCGCCAGCTCGGCAACCGACTTGTTGTTGCCGTGCATCACAAGACGGACGGCCGGCACGCCAGCCGAGAGCGCGATGTGCAACTCGCCACCGGTTGCGACGTCGAGACTCATTCCCTCCTCGTATGCGAGGCGAGCCATCGCTCGACAGAGGAACGCCTTGGTGGCATACGTCGCACGATCACCGAAGGCTTCGACTGCTTCGCGACATCGAGCACGAAGATGGTCCTCGTCATAGACGAAGAGGGGCGTGCCGAACTCGGCCGCCAGTTCAAGCGTGTCACAGCCGCCGATGAGCAGCTGACCCGACGATCCCAGGGATGCGTTGTCTGGCAGCAGGTGCCACGGAATAGGGGCAGTCGTCACGAAATCACATCTGTTCCGGTGCATCGACCCCGAGCAGGTCAAGTCCGATCGAGAGTCCGATGCGCGTTGCTTCGACGAGCCAAAGCCTGGCCTGTTGCAGCGCTGGGTCCACGTCGTCTCGAAGCACAGGGCAGTCGTGGTAGAAGCCTTGGAAAGCAGCGGCGAGCTCTCGCACCCACGCACTCACTTTGTGGGGAGCTCGCTCCGTGCAGGCCGAGATGAGCACGTCGTTCAGCGAGAAGAGGTCGCGCAGGAGTTGCAGTTCCCGTTCGTGTTGGAGGAGCGACAGGTCGGCGTCGGCCAATGGAGCCCGCTCGATCCCACGATCGGCCGCCATGCGCCCGATCGAGTGGATTCGGGCATGGGCGTACTGCACGTAGAAGACCGGGTTTTCTGAGGATTGCTGCCGGAGCAAATCGATGTCGAGGACGAGGGACGTGTCGATCGACTGCATGAGGTAAGCGAAGCGGGCAACATCGGGACCGACATCGTCGACCAGTTCTCGGAGCTCGATCATCGTGCCGGTCCGTTTGGAAAGCTTGACCTCCTCGCCGTCGCGCATCAGCTTCACGTTCTGTCCGATGATCGCCTCGTAGCTGTCTGCGGAATGTCCCAGCAACTGGAGCGCGGCCTTCATACGTGGCACGTAGCCGTGGTGATCCGCTCCGAGAATATCGATGATGAGATCACCGCGCTCGAACTTCGACTCGTGGTAACCGATGTCGGGCAACAGGTAGGTCATGGCGCCGTCGGACTTGATGAGCACACGGTCCTTGTCGTCGCCGAAGTCTGTGGTGCGCAGCCATCTCGCGCCGTCCTCTTCATAGACATGGCCAGCGGCCTGCAGCCGTTCCAACGCTGATGTCATGTGCCCTGCGTCGATCGACTCGCGCTCGCTCGACCACGTGTCAAAGGCAACGTGCATCGCAGCCAGCGCTTCCTTCTGATCGCTGAGGGCATGGGCCGTGCCCCATGCAACAGGATCGGCGTCATCAGGCATTTGTGAGGCCCAATCGGTGATGTACGCACCCTGGTAGCCGTCGTCTGACGGCTGTTCGCCCCGCTTCCGAGCAGCCAACGAATCGGCGAAGTGCTGGATCTGCACACCTCGATCGTTGACGTAGGTTTCGGCGTGCGGTCGATAGCCGCATCGAGCGAACAGCCGACACAACGAATCTCCGTAGGCGGCCCAACGGCCGTGACCGGCGTGGAGCGGGCCGGTCGGGTTGGCGGAAACGAATTCGACATTCACCCGCAGACCGTCGCTCAGCGCCGGCCGAGCATAACCGTCGACCCCTCCGGCAACGACGTCGGTGAGCACGTCATAGAGCCAGGTGTTCGCGAGACGGAAGTTGACGAATCCCGGACCGGCGATCTCGACAGCCTCGACGTGCTTCGGTGGGTTGGCGGTCAGCGCATCAGCGAGCGCTTGGCCGATCTCACGTGGATTCTTGCCCAGCACCTTCGAGCAAACGAGCGCGGCGTTGGTGCTCCAGTCACCGTGTTCAGGACGAGCTGGACGTTCGATCACCACGGCAACTGGAATGTCGACCACACCCATAGCGGTCAACACAGCGTGCACAGCCTCGAGCAGATCGTCACGAATCACCCGCAGGAGGGTAACCCGGGGCGCCTGGCGCACAGCTGAAGTTTCCGGCAGCCGGGGGATGCGCCGCGAGTGGATTCTCGAGGGTCACGAGAACAATCACTCATTGTTCGTGAACAACGAGCATCACACGCTGCATGGAGACAAACTTCGATCGAACCAACCGTCCAACGAGGCCAACCATGTCCGATGCCACCATCAGCGAACGTCCACGTGCCACTGTCGATCGCGAGGAGAGTGCCGCAGACGCGATGGCAGATGCGGGTCGGCCCCAGGTGTGCGTGATCGGCAGTGGACCAGCGGGACTCGTCGTCGCTGTCGGGCTGGTTCGAAGGGGGCTGACGGTCACGTTGCTGGAGAGCGGCGAAGTTCACCACGATCACGAGCGCCAGATGTTGTCCGCCGGTGAGGCAACAGGCGATCCGTTCAACGCCATCAACTTGGTCGAGAACCGGACGCGTCGACTGGCCGGCAACGCAAACGCGTGGGTCGTGAAGACCGCAGGCCTGAAGAACCCAGAACAGATGGGCCTGCGCTACGGCCTCATCAACCGAGACGACCTCGCTGAGCGTCCGTGGGTCGATGGGTCTGGTTGGCCGGTGACATTCGACGACCTCGAGCCTTGGCTCCACTCGGCTCACGAGAGCTTCGCCATAGGGAATGACAGCTACGACCCTCCGGCCGATGCCCTGCCAACCGCCTTCGCCGATGAGTTCTGGGCCGACTTCGAAGCGAAGTGGTTCCGATTCGGTCTGAGTGATCGCTACCGGACAGAGATCGTTACCGAGCTGCGTAAGAGCCCGCTGGCCCGCATCGAGACCGACGCAACGGTCACCGAGCTCTGTCGCTCCGTCGCTGACGGCCCGATCGAAAGAGTCGAGTACCGAACGGCTGACGGGGGCGGAGCGAACCTGGCTGCTGACACGTTCGTGTTGGCCTGCGGTGCGATCGAGAACGCGCGGCTCCTCCTCGTGTCCGACCGAGGGCGAGGAGGCATCGGGAACGAGCACGACAACGTCGGCCGGTACTTCATGGATCACCCGCTCTTCTCAATCGGCCACGTGGAGATCGAGGACGAGTCCGCCATCGACGCCATGGGGTTCTTCGACCTCGCACCACACAACAACGAGGTCGTCCACGGCTACGCAACGACAAGCCGCTCACTCAACCAGGAGCTCGAAGCGACGCAGATCGCCTTCTCGATCTTTCCTCGCCCGAGCGAACGCCAACTCGCCGCCGCCGACGCAGTCAAATGGTTTCTACAGAACCCGAAGGCCCATTTTCGAGATCCCGGGAAGTTGCGATCGACGATCGGCGCTGCCGCCCGAGGTCTCGACTACTTCCCACGGGCGGCATACAACTCAGTCGTTCGGCATCGGTCCCTGCTGCCCGGGTTCGGCCGAGGCGGTTGGGCCGGCGCCAGCGACGGTATGGGTTTCAGCAGGCTCGAGGTGGCGTTCCAGTGCGAACAGCCTCCGCTCGCTGATAGCCGAGTGACGCTCTCCGACACTGTCGATCGATTCGGAACACCTCTTCCCAGGGTGGAATGGCGAATGGGCGATCAGGTGAAGCGGAGCGTGCTGGCCGTGCAACGGCGCTTGGCAGCGCACTTCGACGCATCGGCGATGGGCACCTACGTGCCGCGGGCCGGTTCCTTCGAAGAGCTCGGCGTGCCATCGAGCCTCGCCCATCACCTGGGAACGACTCGGATGAGCCAGCGAGCTGAAGATGGAGTTGTCACTCCAGATTGCCGGGTTCATTCGACGCCGAACCTGTTCGTTGCCGGAAGCTCGGTGTTCCCGACGTCCGGCTACATCAACCCGACCTTGACGATCGTTGCCCTCGCCGAGCGATTGGCCGACCACATCGCCAACCGTGCGGATGTGCCTGTCGCTGGCTGACGGATTCGAACCTTCGGCCAAGCCTTGCCAGACTACGGATCGACCTCAGGAGGACGCGATCATGGCGAGCGAAGCGACAACGATCGACTCAGCGACAGGTGTCACCCCAAGTCACGCGGCAACCGAACACTTCGACGTGTTGATCGTTGGCGCCGGCATTTCCGGAATCGGCGGTGCCTACCACCTCCAAGACCAGTGCCCCGACAAGTCGTTCGTGGTGCTGGAGACGCAACACGACTTCGGTGGGACTTGGCGGACCCACACGTACCCGGGGATTCGCTCAGACAGCGATCTTTACACCTTCGGGTACCGGTTCAAGCCGTGGACCGATGCGCCGATCGCTTCTGCCCCAGAGATCCTCAGATACATGGGTGAGGTGATCGAGGACAACGATCTCGGCCGACACATCCGCTACGACCACTCGATCTCCTCAGCGGTCTGGTCAAGCGAAGAGAAGCAATGGACCCTCGAAGCAACGCGAACCGATACCGGCGAGGCGGTCCAGTTCACCGCTTCGTTCCTGTGGATGTGCCAGGGCTACTACCGCCATTCGAAGGGCTACACCCCTGAGTGGGACGGCATGGATGACTTCTCGGGGTCGATCATCCATCCTCAGACATGGCCGGACGACCTCGACTACGCAGGAAAGAAAGTCGTGGTCATCGGGTCGGGTGCGACGGCGGCAACGCTCATCCCTGCAATGGCCGGCGAGGCCGGTCACATCACGATGTTGCAACGCTCCCCCACCTACTTCTCATCGGGGCGCAACGTGAACGAGCTGGCTGACACGCTGCGAGCTCTGGAGGTCGACGAGACGTGGATCCATGAGATCGTGCGCCGCCAAACCCTGGCTGAAGGAAACCTGATCACGGAGATGGCTTTCGAGGACCCTGAGGCCCTCAAGCAAATGCTCTTCGATGGCATCAAGGAAGTCATCGACGACGAGGCTCTGATCAAGGAGCACTTCACCCCGCACTACCTGCCGTGGCGCCAACGCATCGCCAAAGT
>CAZYLX010000204.1:0-6150 GCA_964648595.1 uncultured Acidimicrobiaceae bacterium | reverse complement strand
AGGTTGGTCTTCCCGACGGCCTGAGCGCGCCGTACAGGAACGCATGCTGTTCAAGCCGGGGCCGTACGCGGCGTCGACAACAGTGCACCTCTTGTAAGTTCTCCAACGGCGGGCACCGAGTTGGTTGCCGAGCGACGTGGCAAGCTGGTCCGATGGTTTCAAAGGTGGGTGCGACCGCGCTCGGCGCGCTGTTGTTCTTCTCGATGGCGTGGATATCGCTCGAGTGGGGCAACGTGAAGCCGAGCCTGCTCTGGTTGTCGACCGGCGCGGTGACAATGGCCGCGTTGCATCTCGGGCCGGCGCGGCAGTGGTGGGCGGTCGGCGGCGGTGCGATCGGCGGGCTGTTGGCCGGACCGTTGCTGTTCGACGACACGTTGCCCGAGATGCTCGCCCCCGTCGTCGGCAACACCCTGGAGTCGGCGCTCATCCTGCTCGGGCTGCCTCTGGTGCTGGGTGGGAGTCTCAGAATCCGAACGACGAGCGACGGGCTCTGGGTCGTGGCGATTCTCACCGGAAGCGCCGCGATCGGCGGGCTCATCGCTGTCCTCGGAGACGCATCGACGATCATCGGAGATCCGTTGGAGGCGTGGTCCCGCTGGACCCTGGGAAATACGATCGGCGAGTTTCTGCTCGTGCCACTCGTACTGTTCCGCGGCAGCGCAGTGATGCACCGCCCCGAGAGCGGACCACCGGTCGAGATGCTCGTGACGTTTTCCATGATCGCCGGTGTGGCCATCGTTACGATGATCGTCGACTCGGCACTGTTGTACTTGGTCATCCCCCTGATTCTCTGGATTGCCATCCGGTTCGGACCGGCCGTCGCGGCCCCGGTCGGGACGGTCACGGTCACCGCGGTCTGGGCGGCAACGGTGCGTGGTCACGGCCCCTTCATCGAATTGCACGATGACCCTGCGCTCCAAGCGCAGATCTTCACGCTCAGTGTGACTACGTGCGTGATCGTCGGCGGCGCCCACGCTGTGCGGTCATGGAACGACAGGCGACGTCTCATCGCCGTTCTCTCCGCGCTTCCCGACATTCTGTTCATCAGACAACGTGAGGGCGGCGAACTGCTGAGTTCGTGGGTGCCGCGAGGTAGCGAGGCGTTGGCAAACACACTCGAGCCGACGTCTGCCGAGGTGTTGCCGACGATCGATCTCGAGTCGGTCGAGCGTGTTGAACCCGTGATGATGACCGCCGACGACTCGATCCTGGAGCGCCGCACGGTTCCGGTCGACGACGACGGCGAACTCGACCTGTTCCGAGATGTTTCGGTCGAACAGCGGGCGCTGCGTGAGCTCCGACTTCGACGCGAAGTGGTCGAGGACGCTCGTTGGGCTGAACGACAGCGCCTTGGACGTGCGCTGCACGACAGTCCCGTGCAACTCCTCGCAGCAGCGCTGATCCGGCTCGACGTCGCTGGCGGCGAAGGCGCCGACGCCGCGGAGAACCTCGCCAAGGTCAAGGAGCTGACGAGGCTCGCGATGGATGAGCTGCGCGACAAACTCGGTGAACTCATGCCCCCCGATGTCGAAGAGGGCGGTGTCGTGGCAGCCCTGAGCCATCTCGCCCGGCAACTACTCGGCGACGACGTCACGGTCGTTCCGGAAACCGACGTCGCGATCGCACCGTCGGCCGACGTCAGCAAGATCCTGTTTCTCGTCGGCCGGGAGGCGGTGAGCAACGTCGCGCTCCACTCCCAGGCGACGCGCGTGGAGATCACGCTCGGCGAGAGCGACGACGATCTGGTGCTGACCATTACCGACGACGGGATCGGTCTGCCGGAGTCCCGATCGCCGCGCGGCAGCTACGGCGTCGACCTCATGCGAGAACGTTCCAAAGAGTACGGCGGGAAGTTGTCGATCGAGTCCGGCTCGGACGGCGGCACCATCGTCATGATGGCGATGCCCATCACTGACAGGTAGCGCACGTCGAAGCCGGCGGACGGGCTGGATGCCATGTTTCGTGCACTGCCCCCAATTCCGCTTCCCGTGGGGCGAAGGCTTCCTATCAGGGTCGACGTATCGAGGCCGACGTCTACTGCGAGGCGGCTCGGAGCCAGAAGGCCAACTCGTCGGCATTCATCGACGCCGGCCGGCCGTCAGGCGCCACGATCGCAGCGATGCTGAGGCCGGCGGCGGTCGCGAGCTCGCTGAATCCGGACTGGGTGTACCAGTGCAGCAACCAGGGCTTCTCGATTGACGTTACGTCATCGCCGTCGCTGACCTCGTAGCGCAGTGTCGTCGTCTGCGTTCTCGCTGCTTCGTCGCGATCAATGGCGGTGGCCGTGACGCGGAGGATCCGGCCGCCGTCTTCGACATGCTCGCGAGCGACGCCGAGCTGACGATCGGGCACGGGCTCGGGGACGAACAGCGGGATGAGGGCCGAGCCGTCTGGTTCGAGGTGGGCGGCGATCCGCTCCAGGGCTCTGAAAGCCGTTGCGTCGTCGGGAAGAAGGTTGAACGTCGGGCCGGCGAGAAAGATCGACTTGTACCGACAGCCCAGGTCCATGTCCTCGATCGTCGAGTGGTGGACGGTGACATCGATGCCTTGCTCGGCGGCGGTTGATTCGAGCCTCGCGAGCATGTCGGCCGATGAGTCGAGACCCTCCACGTCGAGACCGGTTTTGCGTAGCGACAGCAGCGGGTCGCCGTCTCCGCACCCGAGCTCGAGCGCTGGCTCACCCGAAGCTGCGATAAAGGCGGCGTACGTGTCGGCGTCGGGGGTCGAGCCTCGCAGTGGCCCGTACACGTCGACGACGATGCCGGTATAGAAGTCAGCCGGAACCGCGTCGCCCATCCGCGCAATTTACCATCACGGCACGACAACAATGCTCCATTCTCGCAGCTTGATCGGGCCCCAGCGGAGAACCTTGCGACCGCCGCGGCGCAGCACCCACTTGACCTGGATCTGGTCACCGTCGTAACTGGCAGCAGCATCCTCGGGAATCTCAAATGAGCACGACCCCGCGTCCGATCGGAGCCGATGCTCGGAGTGTTCGTAGGTGTCGAACTGCCCCATTTGACGTCGAAGACCCGTCCTCTCCTTGTAGTAAATCCGGTTGTAGGTTTCGACGCAGAGGAACCGCAGATCATCAGGCCATGGATCGGTCGAACTCACCGTGATCGTGTCGCCGGATCGAGCAACCGCCGGACTGAGCTGCAGATCGAATCCCTTGGGCTTCTTCGGCCAGATCGTCCGTGCCGCGAGAAAAGTGGCTGTCAACGGAAACAACGCGACAATGGCAACCGCGATCGAGATGTTGCGCGTCGCCCGGGCGCTGGCTTCGGAGTCAGGGCCGTTGATGACGACGATGAACGCGATGCACATGGCGGTGAAGGCGATCCCCATGAACGTCGACAGGTAGTGCTCCCTGCGGAGCTTCGTGAGCATCCTCGGTGGCTGGCCTGGCTCGTAGCGGAGAGGCAACGGCGGGCGCGTCACGTCGGACGGCACTACCTGAATTGGTCTGAGTTCGGTGGCGCGCAGCGCGCCGAGGGCGCCGCGATCCACGCGAATGTTCCAAGCGAGCTTGACCCGCCGGCCTACGACGTTCGGCAGAGCGGTCTTCGGAACGATCAGCGAGAACGCGCCCGTGGCGGGGTCGGAGCGGGTCACCACCCTCGTCGACTTGAGGTCTCGTTTGTTTCCGAGCCCGTCCTCACCTCGCACAAGAACGACGTCGTGCTCTCGCGGCATGCCGTCATCGCCCACCAACCTGCCTGTCAGGGTCCCACCGGGCTGAACGACATCGGAATCGAGTTCGATCGTCACAGCTACCTCCCGTTCGCCGGTGGTCAGGTTGCCATGCATCATCCGCGCCGGCAAAAGCGCCGTTGGTCGAGGGGCGAAGCGGGTGTTCTGAGGTTCGTCCGAGCACCTCGTGGTGACGCCGACGTAGACCGGTGTGGCAAGGTAGGCACTATGAACGAACACCCCCGCCGAGTCCTTTCGATACCCCACGGCGGAGGCCCGATGCCGGTGATGGGCGATCCGTCCCACGATCAGCTGGTCGAGTTCCTTCGCGGCGCCGAGGACGCCATCGGACGGCCATCAGCAATCGTATTGGTCAGCGCACACTGGGAGTGCAGCACACCGACGCTGACATCGGGTGCCGCTCCCGGGCTCATCTATGACTATGGCGGCTTCCCCGAGGAGACCTACCGCCTGCAGTATCCGTCACCGGGCGCACCGGACCTGGCCGAGCGGGCAGCGCAGATGCTGCACGAGGCGGGCTTCGATCCGAAGCTCGACCCCGAGCGCGGCTTCGACCACGGCATGTTCATCCCGCTGCTGCTGATGTATCCAGACGCTTCGATCCCCGTAGTTCAGCTTTCCCTCTTGAACAATCTCGACCCGCATGCACACATCGAGATGGGCGCAGCGATCGCGCCCCTCGTCGGCGATGACGTGTTGATCCTCGGCTCGGGCTTCACCTTCCACAACATGAACGCGTTCGGCCCGGCACACCCGGTCACGGGGGGCGATCCGGAGAACGAGGCATTCGAGACCTGGCTCCGCGACACATGCACCAACCTTGATCTCGGCGAAGCCGAACGCACCAAGCGCTACACCGACTGGGCGCAGGCCCCAGGGGCGCGATGGTGCCATCCGCGTGAGGAGCATCTCCTTCCGCTCCACGTTTGTTACGGCGCAGGTGCTGGGCCGGCCGACCAGATATTCGATGACCTCATCCTGGGCAAACGCGCCAGCGGCTACGCCTGGTAGATCCCAGGTTTGATACACCCGGGTGCCTCGCCAGGATTCGGCTCGCCGCCCTGATCAGGAATCCGCGGCTGGTCGGCAAACCCATCAGAAACCACACTCGGACAGTGTTGCGGCTGGCTCCGTCGAGGAAACGGGCGAACCACCTGGGCGTGTTGGCTTGGATTGCTCAAGGAGCACACATTCGGCTCCGTTACTGATTCCGTCGACAAGAGGAGATCTGATGCCCGAACAGGCGTGTGCCAATACTGCATGCTCGTCTTGTCCCGAGCCGGATGCCTCTCGCTGCACCCTGAACCGCTCCGAGGTCGAGTCACGACGAGCGAGGCGGCACGGTCAACTCCGCGCCTCGATACGCGGAGACGGCGCGGCTCGTCGAGCACGAACGGCGATCAGAGAGTACGGCTCAGTGATCTGTGCTGCGTGCCACCGATCCTTCCCGCCATCCAAGATCCAGGTGGACCACCGGGTTCCTCTCGACGACGGCGGAGCTGACTTCAACTCGAACATCTGGATGATCTGCGAAGACTGCCACCGAGCGGAAGCCGCTCAGCAGAGGCAACGGCGCTGATCAGTGGTCGGCCAGATCCTTGAGGGAGTGGTGAACAGCAAGGATCGCGTCTTCCTGCGTGAGTGGTCCCGGGTCAATGTTCTGCCTCTTGAACCAGTCCAACCCCTTGTCGGTCGGCGTTGGTGCCGGAATCTCACGAGGCGTGAGAGATGATGCCGGAATCTCGCGATCGCCGATGAAGACGCTCCCGGACGGCGTCAAGACGATTTCCGTGATGAGCGGCTCAGCCTCTGAGCCTTCGTTCGCAGAAGCGCCGGCCGAGGACCAGCCGGTCCAGATCTCCGCCAGGGTCCACGCTTCCCTTTCATATCGTCCGGTTCGCAGACGAGAGGGCGCCTTGCGATAGGTCTCGGCGACGAGAGCGCAGCCATCGTGGCCGCTGAGGCAGCTGTGAGGCAACGGCTTTCGTGCACTCCACCCTTCGACCTGCTCGCAATGAGCCAAGGAGTTGTGACGCGGCCGCTGGGATTGAACAGCGGCGGCAATCAGCCCCGGCCAGACGCGCCCGGTCGTGATTTCGTCCCGTCGCGCAGCCTCTGCTTGTCGCGCCGCTGCATTGTCTTCTTCACGATCGACGCACTGCGAGCACCACCGACCGTCGTGGCGAAGGCCACTGTGACCATCGCACGTCGGCGACTCGCAGCCGACGCAGAGCCCGGCAGCGAATGTTCCACACCAGCACGTCTCCATCTCAACCTCCGTCGGTCTGTCGCTTGCTACGTGTTCAGCAAATGCACGTCACTCCTTCTCAGTCGTCAATCTGCCGGTCACTCTTGAGCAATTTTCTCGATCGGGCGGTGCAGCAGCTGCCTCAGATGTTCAAGAGGCAGGCGTCGGCGGCCACTACGACTCGGTGC
>CAZYLX010000203.1:0-6195 GCA_964648595.1 uncultured Acidimicrobiaceae bacterium | reverse complement strand
GTGGCGTAGAACGAGTCGGTCATCTCATCGCGCAGAAGCACGCCGAGGTCATCGTCGGTCAGCGACGCTGCGAGCTCAGACGCAACGCAGTCGACAGCGTCTGCGGCGATGTCATTGGCCAGGAGTTCTCGCCGCAGCTGCGTCTCGACATCGGCGGTCATACCGCAGCCGAACATGGCGCGGAACTGGTCGAACACAAACGCGTTGCTCTGAGGGTCGGCAACGAGCTCCGCCTCCAAGCCGTCAAGTGCCGACTCGTCGACCGGCTCGGTTTCGTACTCCTCGATCAGCGCATCGATGACACATGCCGCCTCAGCTGTCGATGCATCGGGATTCGCAGCCTGGAATGCCTCGACTGCCTCGTCCCGAGAGAACTCGCTGCCGCACGCCGCCATCATCAGGCAGGCGGCGCCGGCAGCGAGCAATCGTCGCACGCTCAGTTGATCATCTTGTCTCGACCGACCCAGTACGGCTCGCGCAGCTTGTACTTCTGCAGCTTGCCGGTGGCGGTGCGAGAGAGCTCGTCACGGAACTCCACACTGGTTGGACACTTGTAGTGCGTCAGCCGCTCGCGGCAGTGATCGATGAGATCCCGCTCGCTCGCCTCGGAACCAGACTCCAAGACGACGAGAGCCTTGACGGTCTCACCCCACTTCTCGTCCGGAACGCCGATGATCGCAACTTCTGCCACGTCGGGGTGTGAGAAGAGCGCGTCTTCGACCTCGATGGAGCTGACGTTCTCACCACCAGAGATGATCACGTCCTTCTTGCGGTCGGTGATGGCGTAGTAGCCCTCACTGTCGCAGATCCCTCCGTCTCCGGTGTGGAACCAGCCGCCTTTCAACGCCTCGGCGCTTGCCTCTGGGTTGGCCCAGTACGACTTCAAGACGTGGTTGCCTCTGGCCAGAAGCTCGCCCTCGGGGCTGACACCCATCTTGATACCGATCGTCGGCGCACCGGCGCGGCCCAGCTTGGCGGCTCGTTCGGCCGGGGTGAGATCGTCCCACTCGGCTCTCGTGCGCGACATCGTCAGCAAGGGTGCCGTCTCGGTGAGGCCATAGATCTGGATGAATTCCCAACCGAGCTCGACTTCCATCGCCTCGATGACCGACGTTGGCGGGGGCGCACCGGCAACGATCATTCGGACCCGGCCGCGGCCAGGAATCTCGCCGTCCCAATTCTTCGCCGCATCGAGCACAGCGGTGACTACAGCGGGAGCCCCGCACATCAAGGTGACTCCGTGCTCCTCAACGCGTCTCAGGATTTCGGCCCCGTCGACCTTGCGCAGAACCACCTGCTTCACACCCATGGCGCAAACGGTGTAGAGCATGCCCCAGCCGTCACAGTGGAACATCGGAAGCGTATGGAGATACACGTCACGGTCGGTGACCCCGGCATGCCAACCGAAGGTGACCGCGTTGGTCCAACGGGCCCGGTGGGTCTGCTCGACACCCTTCGGCCGAGCCGTGGTACCCGATGTGTAGTTGATCGATGCTGTTGCGTCTTCATCTGGTTCCCAACCGGCCGGTTCGCCGGCCCGCCCGTACCAGAGAGCGTCGCTCTCCTCCCCCATGATCCACACCTGGTCACAGGGGATGTCGCCGAGATCCTCGGCCAGTTCTGGATCGATCAGAAGCGCAACGGCGCCGGAGTGCTCAACGATGTACGCCACTTCATCGCGGCTCAGACGGAAGTTGATCGGAACAAAGACGCGACCGTTTCCGCTGACGCCGTAGAGCGACGTGAGCAGGCGAGACGAGTTGTGGCTGACCATGGCCACCCGAGCGCCCATCGGGATGCCGAGCTCGTCCATGGCAACGCCCATCGAACGCCGAACGTCACCAAGCTCGCCGTAGGTCAACGATGACAACGGTGTCGCCGGCTGATCGGGTTCATCGACGATGGCGATGCGATCGGGGTACACGGCAACCCCTCGATCGAGGAAGTCGTTGATCGTCAGTGGCACCTTCATGTGGATCCTTCCGAGCGTTTCTAGTGACTCGCTGAACTTAGACCACCAAGCGACCGATAGGAATCGGTGCTGCCCAAGGCTCCACCCATCTCCGGAACCGACTGGTTGAATTCGGATCCGCTTTCGACCGAACTCCTTCGCGGCCGCCCTGTCGTCATTCTGTTTTGGACATCGACCTGCGAAGGCTCGTGGGTTCGGCTTCGCCAACTCGAAGCTCTGCAAGCCCGCTACGGAAGCACGCTGCACGTCGTCGCGGTCCACAGCCCACGATTTGCCTACGAGCAAAGCTTGGACACGCTGACGGCATCCATCGATTCCCGTGCTGTGACCATTCCCGTGCTCCATGACCCTCATCTGGACACATGGGCCCGCTACGGCCCCATCGGCCGACCGACCGTTGTCGTCCTCGATCATCGCCAGCGAGTGGTTGGTGCGATGGCGGGGACCGATTCGGAGAGCCTCGAGGCTCTCGATCGGATCGTCGCCGAGCAAGTGGCACTCGCCGGCCGCACGGTGCGGAGGTGCCTTGATCGGGAGACGGAACCGGAGCTCATTCCTCGACCACCACATCGCCTGCACGGACCGTCATCGGCAACCCGCTTGGTCGATGGGCGCATCGTCATTGCTGACCGGGGTAACGGTCGACTCATCTCTGTCAGGCTCGACCCGGGCACGACAAAGGCCGACGTCTCCGTCGCCTTCGGCGGGATGCATGGCGTCGGTGACGTGACCGGACGAAACGACGGCCGGGTCTCGGTGACCTTCCCCGACCGAGGCATGGTCGAAACGATTGATCTCGATACGAAAGAGCGACAGACGATCGCGAGCGAGTTGGTCCGACCGACCGGCCTGATCGAGGATCGAGACGGCAGCCTCGTCGTCGCCGATGCCGGAGCCGACCGACTCCTCCGAATCACTTCCGAGACGACAGGGCCCATCGCCGGCTCTGGAGTCTCAGGCACCGTCGACGGCCGCGCCGACCGCGCTCAGCTCTCGCAACCTCTCGCGGTCACGCGAATCGATGCTGGTTTGCTGTTCGTCGAAGCATCCACCGGCGCGATCCGCATCTTGACCGACAACGGCAAGGTGCAGACCATCAATGATGGCGCGCGAGCTGGCCTCCTCGACGGGCCGGCCCACCAGGCGCTCTTCCAACGGCCGACCGCCCTTGCCACATTGGATGATGGCTCCGTGGCCATCGCCGACTGTGGAAACAACCGCATTCGCATCATGCGTGATCGCAAGGTGACGACGCTTCCGGTGACCGGACTCAGTCGGCCGGAAGCCCTGCTCTACCTCGGGCATCGTCAGCTGCTGTGCTGCGACACAGCGAACGACCGGCTGGTACGCGTCGACCTCGATGGCCGAGCGGTCGATGAGCTGACGCTCGACGGCCTGCCGCTCTGACACTCTGCCGCTCTGTCCCTCTGAGCAGACTCAGTTCTCCATCGGCAGTGCGATAGCAGCGATCTCGTCGAGCTCGTCGCTCCATGTCTCGGGCTCCTCGGTCGGGATCAACACGAACTTCGAGAAGCCAACATCGATGAAGCGCTGAATCGCCTTCGGGAGATCGTCTTTCGACGGGAAGATCTCCGCTGGATCGGCGTCGGGATTGCGCAGCGCAGCAAGGGCCGCGAACCGCTCCGGGACATCCCCGCCGTCGCGATAGGGAATGAGCGCCCCGAAGTGCTCATCCTCGATCTCTCGATCGTGCTCCTCCGCCACTTGTTCGATCGTCGCTCTCGCGGCCTCGACTTGGGCGGCCGTGCAGAAACTCGGCAGCCATCCGTCACCGTGCCTGCCGACTCGCTTCAGTTCGAGCGGAGCGATGCCTCCGAGCCAGACCTCCAGCGGGTCTTGGACTGGCCGAGGTCGGACGGTGACGTCGGTGATGTCGAATCGCTTTCCTACGTGGGTGACGTGATCCTCCGACCAAAGGCGACGCATCAGCGGCAGAGCCTCATTGAACCACCCGCCGCGATCCTTGCGCTCGACACCGAATGCCTGGTGTTCGCCAGAGTCGGCGACACCGAGACCGAAGGCCGGCAGGACCCGCCCATTGCTCAAGCGGTCGAGGCTGGCGATCGACTTCGCGAGCACGACCGGGTTGCGACCCGGCAGCACCATCACAGACATGCCGACTTTCAACTTCCTCGTCCGACCGCAGGCGTACGCCATGCCGACGAGGGGATCTGGACAATCACCACCCAAACGCTCGGACAGCCACAGCGAATCGAAACCTCGCTCCTCCAAGCCATCCACCAGTTCGGTGAACCGATCCTGGTCGTTCGTGTCGCTGCGTGTGCCGAGGCCGTAGCCGATCCGGATCTTCATCCCGAGAGAGTGACACGTTGGGTCCGTTCGGGACCAGCCGACTACCGTTCGTCGATGGTCACGAGGATTGAAACGGCAGGCTCCGAGACATCAGAGGATCTTGATGCACTGCGGCAACGTGCCCAAGAACGCGGCGATCACCTGTTCGCAACCATCTTCTTCACCCCCGAGGGATACGCCGACCCGATTCCGTCGTATCGGGAAATGCACGAAGCGGCGCCAGTCCATGTCTCGGCATTCGGCGGCGCCGTCCTGAGCAAGTACGAACACTGCCGTGCGCTGCTGCGAGACAGTCGCTTCGGCAACGGCGATCGCAACGCAAACACCAGTGCGTTCTCTGCGTCTGACCCCGACCTCCTCGCCGTGCGCCAGGAGATCGCCGACAGGACAGCGCAGGGCGCGCAATCGATGCTCGGCCTCGACCCGCCAGACCACACCCGGCAGCGGAGCCTGGTCAGCCGAGCGTTCACGCCGCGGACCGTCGAGAAGCTGCGGCCCCGCATCGCGGCCCAGGTCGACACCTACCTCGACGCTCTCGAGGCTGACGGTGGAGGCGACCTCATGAACGCTCTCGCCATGCCGCTGCCCGTGTCGGTCATCTCGGACATGCTCGGCGTTCCTGCCGCCGACTGGCCCGGTATCCGTGAACCAGTGACGGCGCTGGTGGCGTCGCTGGAACCCGGAGCCAGCGTCGACGAGCTCCGAGCGTCGATCGAAGCCCGCGACGTACTGGTTGCGTACTTTGCCGATCTGATCGAGCGAAGGACCGCCGAGCCGGCCGACGATCTGCTCTCGGCCCTGATCGCAGCTCGCGACGAGCAGGACAAGCTCAGCAACGCCGAGGTGCTCGCCGTCTCGATCCTGCTCTTCGCAGCCGGGGCGGAGACCACAACGAACCTGATCGGCAACGGCGTGAACGCTCTGCTCAACCACCCCGACCAGCTCGAGCTGCTGTGGAACGATCCATCACTGGTGCCGGCGATGGTCGAAGAGGTGTTGCGCTTCGACTCGCCCGTCCAGCTCGATGGCCGCACGTGCTTGGAGACGGCGGAGTTCGCGGGGCTCTCCTTCGAGCCCGGTGATCGCGTGATCACGTTGCTCGGTGGGGCCAACCATGATCCGAGCGCGTTCGAGGACCCCGACCGGTTCGACATCACGCGGTACAGCGACAGCCGAGCAACGGCAGCGGAGCCGGTGATGAGTTTTGGCTCAGGGATTCACTACTGCCTCGGCGCCAACCTGGCTCGGGTCGAGGCTCAGGAAGCGTTCGCCGGCCTGATTCGCCGCTTCTCCTCTCTCGAGGCGGCGGGAGACCGTCCCTATCGACATCGCATGGTTCTTCGCGGGCTCGAAGTGTGCCCCGTGAAGGTCAGCGGCATCCCTCGATGATCACGAGGTCGACGCCGTCGATCGTCGCGGCATCTGAGCGGCGAAGGTCGCCGTCCTTTGCATCGCCGACCCAATCGGCAGCGGCATCGAAGATCTCGTCGAGATCGTCATCGCTGTCAGCGGCGACATGAACCACGGTGCACGTCTTCCCGTCGGCCTCGAAACTGACATAGCGGTCACCATTCCATCCATCCCCGACGCGATCGCCGAACCACAGATCGAACACCAACTCGCCGACCACACCTTCGTCGACGATCTCGCCGGCGGCGCGCGGCTCGGGGACCGTCGGGGCGGGTGCTCCACTGAGGAATTGCTCGGGGTGCAGCGCCTGCTCGCTCGTTGTCGGCGGGTTGCGGATCGCTTCGTCGATGGCCCGCTCACCGTCTAGCCCACCACCGGCCGCCTCGGCGATTCGATCCACCAGCACCGGTCCGTCGCTATAGGGGAAGAACTGGGTGTCGATGACAAAAGACGGGATTTGCTGGAAGACCGTGATGTCG
>CAZYLX010000202.1:0-6201 GCA_964648595.1 uncultured Acidimicrobiaceae bacterium | reverse complement strand
CCCGACGACGGTGGCGCCGGCGTTCTTGATCAATGCAGTCGAGTGTCCCGCACCGCAGCCGATGTCGAGGACATTCGTGCCGGAGCCGATACTTGTCGCATCCATCATCGCTCGAAACAGTGGTGAATGATTCGACTCGTGTGAAGCCCAACCCTCCGGCTCAACCCCCCACAGCAGCCCTTGAGCTTCTTCTGATCCCATGGCGGCATGACTATCACACTTCTTTGCGTGGATCGCCTGAGCCAGATGGTGGAGTCGATCTCAGGCTCGGCCAAGGGATGCCTAGCTGGTCGGCGTGTCGAATTCGAGGACGACGGTGCGGACATCCAAGCACTTCGGCCTGACGACCATTCCCAAGGCTGGGTCAACTGAAGATCCGGAGGTCGCCTATCTCAGAAGCTTCGGCCGACAGGGTCCGAGCAATCCACTGACGGGCCCGCAAGCAGTCGGACAGGTGCACAAACTCGCCGCCGACATGCTGGGCGTGACATCGGCCGTGGTGCGTCAGACCGGTTTGCGGCAGATGATCTCGACAGGGGCGATCGTCCCCGCGGCGATCGCGTCGACCATGTTGGCGATCTTCAGTGGTGCATCCTGGCCGAGGATGATGTGGAGCCCCAGGGGCGGCGGTCCGCCGTTGTTCGCGGACTGCTTGCGCATCGCTGAGAAGAATTCGATGGCGAACGCGCCACGGTTGCGAAGTTGCTGCACCTCGAATCCCGCGGCTTCGAGCGCCATCCGGTAAGTGGGCAGATCGTCGACAAAACTCATCGACTCGTTGGCCGCCCACGGAACGGGAAAGGGCAGCGGATCGTCGGAAGTTCGCATGATGTCGTACAAGCCAAAGCGACCGCCGGGGCGAACGACCCGGAAGACCTCGTCGCACAACCTCTTCTTGTCCTCGATGTTCATGCCGAGGTGGAGCTGGACCGCGCCATCGAAGGCCTCATCGTCGAATGGCATCTCGAGCGCACTGCCTACCTCGAACCGAACGCGGTCGCTGAGGCCTGTCCACTCCGTCAACTCACGGGCGACGGCGACGTAGTTCGGCGCGAGGTCGACGCCGGCAACTGCGCAGCCGAACGTCGATGCGAGGAAGCGAGCGGTGCCACCGATGCCGCAGCCGACGTCCAGAAGTGTCGTGTCGGAATCGACCTCGAGCTGTGTGCACAGATCGGTCGTGGCCCGCCTACCACCGATGTGGAACTCGTCGACCGGACCGAGCACATCGATGCCGGCGGTCGCGGGCGACAGCCCCATTGCATCAAGGCCCGCCCCGATCGACGCGAGGAGTTCGTCGCCTCCGTAGTGTTTCACCAGATCTGCATCGACCGTCATGTCGTCCCCATCCATTCACGCGACCCGGTCGGGGCGCTCCCCGATCGTACGGACGCGCGGCCGGCTGGCCTAGTCCTGAGATCGAACCGAACCGGTACGTTTTCTGGACTCGTACGGTGGCGAATGGCCACTGAGTACCAGCAGCACTGCCCGATTTCGAAGGCTGCCGAGTTGCTCGGTGAGCGCTGGACCTTGCTCGTCATTCGGGAATTGCTGGCCGGCTCCCGCAAGTTCAGCGACATCGCCCGGGGCGTGCCCGGCATGTCGCGGAGCGTTCTGACCAAGCGGCTCAGGCACCTCGAAACGGGTGGCCTGGTCGAACGGCTCGACGGGAGCTACCTGCCGACCGACGCGTGCGAAGCCCTGCGCCCGACGGTGCTCGGACTTGGTCTGTGGGCCGCCGAATGGATCCTCCAGGATCCGACCGCAGAAGAGTGCGATGTCCTGCTCCTGATGTGGTGGGCGCACAGTCGGCTCGACATTTCCGAGCTCCCGAGCGATCGGCCGACGGCGCTCATGTTCCACTTCACCGACGTCGGGGAGCGGTATTGGGTGGTCGTCGAGCAGGGTGGGACGTCGATCTGCCTGACCGATCCGGGCTTCGAGACCGACGCGGTGATCTCAACAGAGGCACCCACGCTGCACAAGATCTGGCACGGTCGAGAGTCGATCGAGGCAGCGATGAAGTCCGGTGGCATCCATTTCAGCGGCAAACCAGCCATCACCCGCCGGCTGGTCGGTCTACTGACCCTCGACCCCTCCGGTGGTCTGCTCGGAGCGACCGGCGATGGCCAAGGACCCCGTCTGTACCGGTGACCGTCCTTTCGGGAGCGCCAGTCCGTTGCCTTGTGCTCGCCCCTCGCGCTGCACAGCGCCGCTGACTTGAACCAGCAGGCTTGTTCAACGGCTTGGTCGAACGGTCGAGCGCTTGGGTGGCAGGGTTCCAGTCTTCGATCGAGCGACCAACGGCCCCGGATTCAGCGAGTAGTTCAACAATCCCAACGACGGGCTCCGCTACCTGTTCACCGGCGACACCCTCACCCAAACAACGATCGACCGAGTCACCGCGATCCTCAGCTTCCATCCCTACGAAGGCAACAGCGGCAACCTGCGACGAACCCTCCTGCGGCTCCGCGATGCCGACAGCGACTTCATCATCCCGGCCTCGGGATCGGCACCATCGACGCCTACCAATGCAGCACCGAAGAACGACACCGCCTCTTCGACCACCTCATCACCCAACTCGACCTCACATCCCAGCCAGTGGGCCCGGAGTGACCGACAACTGAGGCTCAGCGGGCCGACACTGGCCTCATGCTGATCGCCGCGGCGCCCCGTGTTCTGCGGGCGGCGGGATGAAGAACGCCCAGCGAACGGAACGGTGCCAGACTCGCTTCGGATGATCGACGAATTCGCGAAGGAATACCTCCACAACGAGCTGCGCGAGATCCGAGAGGGGATGCTCTACAAGCTCGAAGGACTCTCCGAGTACGACATTCGTCGACCGCTCACCGCGACGGGGACCAATCTCCTTGGTCTGATCAAACACCTCTCGATATGGGAGGCCAGGTATCTCGGCGAAGTGTTTGACAGACCGTTCCCCGAGCAACTGCCGCGATGGGACGATGCCGCACGGTCAAGGACCGACCTGTGGGCGACCGAAGATGAGACGAGCGATGAGATCATCGACCGGTTCCGCCGCGTGGGAGAGCACTCGGACGCAACGATCGCAGCCCTCAACATCGACGCTCCCGGGCACGTGCCGTGGTGGCCGCGGCCCGACGTGAAGCTCTTCAATATCCTCGTCCACCTCGTCGCCGAGACCAACCGGCACGCCGGACACGCGGACATCCTACGCGAACAGCTCGACGGCAGGACCGGATCCAGAGCCGAAGACGCACACCAGCTGGGTGGGGACACGGCGTTCTGGGACGACCGCTTTGCGAGGATCGAGCAGGCTGCCAAAGCCGCAACGCGAGAACAATGAATACTTCGCGATAGGCCAACCCGATCGATTCAGGTCTGGAGTTCCAGTACCCCGGCGACTGATTCGACCGCTTCCGACCAGGAATCCGGTGGAGCTGCGGGTCTGATGACGAACTTGGAGAACCCGACCTCGAGAAAGGCTTCCATGTGATCGCGCAGTCCTGCCTCACCCGCCGCGATCACATCATCGGCTTGCAGGTCTCGGCGTCGCAACTCGACTGATGCACGGACGTCGTCGGGGATTGGACCATCAGTCCAGCTGATGTTGACGCCGAAGTGCTCACAGTCGATGTGGTTGCCGAAGGCCTCGGCCTCGGCCTCGATGACTCGTCGACCCTCGGCAGCCTCTTCGGGCGTGCACAGCCCAGGCATCCATCCTTCGCCAATTCGCCCGCAACGTCGGAGCGCAGCCGGCACCTGTCCTCCGAGCCACACTTCGAGCGGATCCTGCTGAGGTCGCACGGCAAGGTGTACACCCTCGCATCGGTGGTGCTCGCCGGTGAACGAAACGGTCTCCCCCGCCCACAAGCTCCGCATGATGTGCAGTGATTCTTCGAGCATCTTGGTTCGGTCCGTCGCATCGACTCCCTGTGCGGCGAGTTCCTCGGGGCGCTTGAGACCGATCACTGCCAACAGCAGCAGCCGGCCATTCGAGAGCTGATCGACGGTGGCCAGCTGTTTCGCGAGAAAGACTGGGTCGCGTCCTGGCACGACGAGGTGGGTTCCGAGCTTGATGCGCTGCCGGCGACCGGCAGCGACCGACAGTGCGACGATGGGGTCGAGGGTCGTCATCGTCACGATGTCGGGGACCCACAACGAGTCGTAGCCGAGATCGTCGAGCGCATCGACCAAGCCCAAGAACTCTCCGGGATCGCTCGCGACACCCGGGCCTACCGCCACACCGATGCGTACCTTCATGCCGCCACTCTTGCATTCATGAGCGCAGGTCTCGAAACGAGCGGCCGGAACCTGGCGTTGCCGATGTGGACCGCCCGGGAACAGCTTTGAAACCCCGAGTTCACGATGGGTAACGAGCCTCGCTGACTTGGCCAGATTGCCTGTTGGCTCGTAGCCATGCGGGACTCGCCTGACACCCAATATCGAGTGCGTCGGGTACCCCCTGCACAGTAGGTTCGGGAAATGCGAGAAGAGTATCTGTCTGGTGTTGATTACCTGGAAGCAGTGACAACGCTCCTGCAGCGAGTCCGAAGCGATCACCCCACGAAGGGCTTGTACGAAGCCGCCGAGTTGCAATGGTGGTGGAGCACCCCGCACTCAACTGACAATCTCGGTCAGCTCTTCTGGTTCGATGACCTCGGTCGCCCAGAAGCTGCCGTGATCCTCACGGATTTCAGCGGCGGGTCTTCTGCTCTGTACGGGGAGACAACACTCGTCTTGATCGTCATGCCCGACGCAACTCCGAAATGGGTTGCACATGTCGTCGAGCGCGGGCTCGCTCACGCTGGTGAGTGCGGGATCGGAGCCGTCGAACTCGAGGTCGACCGTGCCGATGACGTGACGCGCGACGTGTTGTTCGCCCAGGGCTTCACGGTCAAGGAAGAGGGTGCGCTGGTCGAGGCTTGGCTGGATGCAAACGCTCGGCCCAAGATCAGCCCTTTGCACGAGGACTATCGGTTGTTCAGTCGCCTCGACACGATGCAGCGTCCACATCACATGGCTGATGCCAGGCGGCCCGACGTCGAGGAGCGTCTCCTGCAGACATCGCTGTATCGCTCCGACCTCGATCTGCTCATTCTCGACGGCGACGACAACGTCGCAGCGTACGGACTGTTCTGGTACGACCCTGAGACCGCCACGGGTGTCGTCGAACCCATGCGTACCCAAGACGATCACCAGCAACGAGGAATTGCTCGGCACATCCTCACCACCGGCGTCGGCCGGCTTGTCGAGGCAGGCGCAGAGCGCATCTCGATCGGCTTCGAGCCGGACAACCCAGCATCGGGCCACCTCTACCTCAGCGTCGGCTTCGAACCGCACAGGCAGACCGACCTCTTCTCTAGCGGAGCTCGCACACCACCGTCGTAGGCGAACCCAGCGCCTCATGGAGATGCAAGTTGGAACCCAACTTCGAGTCCTGATTGTGCTCGCCCCTCGCGACATCTTCGAACTGACCGTCATCGGCTATGACCGCAGTACCCCGACCGGGTTCGCGCAGATCCCACGACTCGTGGAAGATCCGTACGACCCGTTCCGTTTCGTGCATCCGGCCCTCCTTGGTATTTCGCCGAGATTAGAGGACGTTGGCGAGTTGGGTGAAGAAGGTGATGACTTCAGTATCGGGATTCAGGTGGGGGGCAGCGCCGACAGTGGTGGCCATGAGGACCAGTTTTTCGACGCGATCAGGATTGTCGAAGGCCAATTGTTGGGCCACCAGAGAGCCCAGGGAGATGCCCGCCGCCATGAATTGACGAAACCCCAATTTGTCCATCAATTCCGCGGTCTCGTCTGCCATGGTTTTCACCGAATAGGGACCCTGGTAATCACCACTGCGTCCCAAGCCTCGATGATCGAAAACCACCACAGTGAAATGAGAGGTCAACCGCGCCTTGAGAGGTGACCAGGCTTCCATCCGATTGCCCAGACCACCGATCAAAACCAGTGTTGGTCCCTGACCTTCGATTTCACAGTAGAGTTCAAAACCTTTGTCCAAAACCACGTCACGTGATAGGAATAGGCAGAAAAGAAGCCACATGAGACCCTCCGGAAGACCATCGATGTAGTCATCGACACAGGCAACTTCCGCAGCGGCTCGGACAAGATCATCGCCGGCAGTGGGGACCACGTAGCGAATATTGTCCCGCACCGTCATGGCAAAGAGTACGTTTTCCTGCAGCGCGATGGATACGTTGCTGCGCA
>CAZYLX010000201.1:0-6202 GCA_964648595.1 uncultured Acidimicrobiaceae bacterium | reverse complement strand
GTTCGTCAGCCACGGGGAAGAAGCTACCGACTCCGGGCCCGAGACGTTCGGTTCCGGCTCAGTCGGGCCAGGCCGCCCGGACTTGCTCCCACGTGTCGACCAGCGCAATGGGAAGAACCCGAGCATTCGCCGTTGTCGTGATGAAGTTGGTGTCTGAGCGCCAACGGGGAACGACGTGAACGTGGAGATGATCGGGAACCGATCCCCCGCCGGCCTCGCCATCGTTGATTCCAATGTTTACGCCGTGAGGTGAGAACGCGGCCTTGACTGCGACCGTTGCCGACCGGACGGTCTGCCAGAGTTCGGCGAACGTTGTTTCGTCGAGATCTTCCATTGACACCGCTGCCAGCTTGGGCAAGACCATGATGTGGCCTGGTGTGTACGGGAAGACGTTGAGAATCGCGAAGCAGCGATCGCCTCGCCAAACGATGTAGGTCTCCTCGTCTGGCTCACCGCTCTGCTCGAGGGCCTCGAAGAGCGTCAACTCACTGTCGCCATCGACTTCGACATGCGGCATGCCGTCTGCTGCGTTGCCCGGCCCTCCGCTGAAACGCCAACCAGCCCATACGTACTCCACGACGGCCGTCAGACCTGAACTGCGGGGAGCGTAAGACGCTCGGCGTCCTCGGTACGAACACGCTCGATGAAGTCGGCAAAGGGGATATCGCGGTCCGCGCCATCGGTGCCTCGCACGTTGACGCCGACCGTACCGTTCTCGATGTCGTCGCCCCCGACAACGAGGATGTATGGCGTCTTGAGCAGCTTGCCGTTGCGGATCCGCTTGCCGAGCGGATCGTTTGCCTCGACCGATTCAACCCGAAGGCCGGCGGCCTTGAGCTGCCCAACAACGTCTGCGGCATAGGACTCGTGGTCGGCTGCGACAGGAAGGACCAGCACCTGCACGGGCGCCAACCACAACGGAAAGTTGCCGGCGTAGTGTTCGAGCAGCACGCCGAAGAAGCGTTCGATGGAACCGAGCAGCGCCCGGTGCAGCATGATCGGCCGTTTGCGCGAACCGTCACTGTCGACGTACTCCAGACCGAATCGCTCCGGCAACTGGAAGTCGGCCTGGATGGTCGAGAGCTGCCACGATCGACCGATCGCGTCCTTGATATCGACGTCGATCTTTGGGCCGTAGAAGGCAGCGTCGCCCTCGTTGATCTCGTAATCGAGGCCGTGCTTGTCGAGCGCGGAACGCAGTGCCTCGGTTGCGTGGTCCCAACTCTCCTCGGTCCCGACCGATTTCTCGGGATCTCGGGTGGAGAGCTTGAATTCGAAGTCGTCGAACCCGAAACCGCGAAGAACCGACAGCACGAAGTCGAGAAGTGCCGCGATCTCCTCTGCCAGCTGATCCTCAGTGCAGTAGATGTGACTGTCGTCTTGGGTGAAGCCACGGATCCGCATGAGGCCATGCAACGTGCCGGCTCGTTCGTAGCGGTAGACGGTGCCCAACTCGAACAGTCGCAACGGCAGCTCTCGATACGACTTCTGCGAGTCGCGAAAGATGAGGCAGTGCATCGGGCAATTCATGGGCTTCGGGTAGTAGTTCCCGTTGTCCATTTCCATTGGCGGGTACATGCCGTCGGCGTAGAAGTCGAGGTGACCGCTGGTCTCGAACAACTTCCCGTTCGCCAGGTTCGGGGTGACAACAAACTTGTAGTCGCCCTCGAGGTGTCGTTCCCGGCTGTAGTCCTCCATGACCTTGCGGACGATCGCTCCACGCGGATGCCACACAGCGAGACCGCCACCGAGTTCGCTGGGGAACGAGAGCAGGTCGAGCTCGCGAGCAAGACGACGATGGTCACGTTTCTCGGCCTCGGCCAGACGGTGGAGATGTTCGGCGAGCTGCTTCTTGTCGGCCCACGCCGTTCCGTAGATCCGCTGGAGCATCGGCCGCTTCTCGTCGCCGCGCCAATAGGCACCGGCGACCGACATCAGCTTGAAGTGACGAAGGTGGCCGGTGTGCGGCACGTGGGGGCCGACACACATGTCAACGAAGGCGTCGGTGTTCCGGTAGAAGCTGATGATGTCGCCGTCGGCCTCCCCCGACATGTCGCTGGCCTTCTCGCCAGACGTCACCGCCTCGATGATCTCGCGCTTGTAGCCGTGGTCGGCCATGAGCTCAAGGGCTTCAGCGGAAGGCAACTCCGACCGAACGAAGGGCTGGCGGGCTTTGATGATCTCGCGCATTTTCGCGTCGATACGGTCGAGATCGCCGTCGGCGAACGTCTGGCCGTCTGGCAAATCGAAGTCGTAGTAGAAGCCGTTCTCGATTGGCGGTCCGATGGCGAACGTTGCTCCTGGCCAGAGCTCGAGCACCGCCTGGGCCAGTACGTGAGCGGTGGAATGCCGCAAGGTGTGGAGGCCCCGGTCGGAGTCTGGCAGGACGATCTCGACGGCGGCGCCATCGCCAAGTGCTGCGTTGACATCGACTTCGACCCCGTCAACGACGCCAATCAGGGCGTCCTTCGCCAATCGAGGACCGATGTCGGCCGCGAGATCGGCGACGGTCGCACCCTCGGGAAGTGAGCGAACGGAGCCGTCGGGGAGCGTCAGTGAGATGTCAGCCACACTGGCGGAGTGTAGGACTGAGGCGAGCCAGTCCTGCTGTGAATATCGCTAGCTTCCCGTTGTCACGAGGGGCCGAGGGGTCAGTACCGAGGCGCTCGATCGGCGAGGGATGGTCGGCTCGACTTCATCCTTCGGTGGTGCTGGAACGGCCGGGTCGACGTCGGATTTCGCACCCGCATAGGTGTTGACGTACTCCTGTCCACAGAGCGCTTGGATCTCGAACATCACCTCGTCGATGATGCGGCGATAGACCGCTCGGTCGCCGACCCTGGCACCCTCGACCATGATCGGAGCGCCGATGCGGATCGTTGCCTTCATGAACAGATGAGGCCTGGCTTGGTCGGGCGGCTGAATCTCGCGAGTGCCGACGAGGCCAACCGGATAGATCGGCGCACCGGTCTCGACCGCGAGACGGGCCGCACCCGTGTGCCCCTTGTGCAACTTGCCGGAGCGGCTACGGGTGCCCTCGGGATAGATCCCGAACCAGCCGCCACCATCGAGGACGGCCTTGGCCGCGTCGAGCGCTGCCCTCGCGGAATCGCCGCCTCGACGATCGATCGGGATCATGCCAAGAGCGGGGAACAGCTTCGCCGTCTTCCAATCATCGAGATACTCGGCCTTGCCGACATAGGTCAGCGCCCGGGGCAAAACCGACGGCAGCATGAATGAATCAATGACCGACACATGGTTCGGGCAGAAGATGGCGGGGCCCGTTTCCGGAAGATGCTCGGCTCCCTCGACGTCGATGTCCCACAGACGATGAAAGATGGGCCGTACGAGCTTCATGGCCAGGGGCTGGAGCCGCCCGATGTGCTCAGGGAGCACATCGTTCGGGAGGAGCACAGACTTCTCCGCGGAAGCGGTGGACGAGCCGTCTGCGGACATGACGACAGACTAGTTCCCGTTCGTTGGCCGACAGGCGGTGATGACGGCCAGATCGTGGCCGCAACCGGCCATTCGGCCCATTGGCGACAACGCAACGAATCAGATTCGGACGCCGAGCAACATGGCGGCAGTGCTGACACCCTCGCCGCGAGCTGCTGCGGCATCGATGGCGGCAACAGCTGCCGGCGTGTCGAGGTCGTTGTCGAGGGCGGCGCGTACGTCTTCGAGCGCTCCGTCACCATCTCCCGCTTCGATCCACCGCTCCAGCCGAGCAGCAGCATCTGGCATGATCTGCTCGTTCCACTCCCACTCGGTTCGGTAGTGGTTGGAAACGAGGCCGAGCCGGATGGCTCGCGTGTCGAAGGTCTTGCGCAGCTCGCTGACGAACACAAGATTTCCCAGCGATTTCGACATCTTCTCGCCGTCCATCCGAACCATCGCTTGGTGCATCCAATGGCGTACGAACGTCTCGCCAGTGGCGGCCTGTGATTGCGCGGCCTCGCACTCGTGATGGGGAAAGATCAGGTCGCTGCCTCCACCGTGCAGGTCAATGGTCTCGCCCAGTTCGCGCATGGCAAGCGCCGAACACTCGATGTGCCAACCCGGTCGACCCGGGCCCCACAATGATTCCCACGCCGGCTCGCCGTCAGCCGAGGGCTGCCACAGAACGAAGTCGAGAGGGTCCTTCTTGTTGGGGTCCTCGATGTTGCCGCCGCGTTCGGCGGCATAGGCGAGCATCGTCTCGCGGTCATAGCCAGAGACCTGGCCGAAGTCCTCGTAGCTGTTGATGTCGAAGTAGACCGCACCACCGGCCTCGTAGGCGTGGCCACGGTCGAGCACCATCCCAACGAATCCACGGATGTCGGCAATGGCCGAGGTCGCACGTGGCTCGCTCCAGCTTGGCACCATCTCGAGGGCGATCATGTCGTCGTCGAACCGGGCCGTTTCGGCTGCCGCGAGATCGAGATAGTGCATGCCGACCTCACGTGCCTTGCGGAGAAGGTCGTCGTCGACGTCGGTGACATTGCGAACGCAGCGGGTCTCGTGGCCCCGGTCGCGTAACCGACGCTGGAGAACGTCGTAGCCCATGTACACCGCGGCATGACCGAGGTGAGTGGCGTCATAGGGCGTGATGCCGCACGTGTACATCGTGACGATCGGCCCCGGTTCGAAGGGGACGACCTCACGCTTCGAGGTGTCGTACAGGCGAAGAGGTGCGGAACTCACTCGGGCGAGGCTAGCTGTCGCCGACCGATTCACAGAACCGAACGGGACCGTGGCCGTAACCGGACCGGCGGTGTGGGAGTCTGATCCCACCATGGGATTGCTCGACGACAAGAAGTTGCTCATCACCGGTGTCCTCACCGACGACTCGATCGCCTTTGGAGTGGCCAAGAGGGCGCAGGAAGAGGGGGCCGAGATCATCCTCACGGGGTTTGGTCGAGCGATGCGGCTGACACAGCGCACCGCCAGGAAACTGCCTGTCGAGCCCGATGTGCTCGAGCTCGACATCAGCAACGCCGAGGACCGCGACGCGCTCAATGCGCAGCTCACCGAACGCTGGGGTCGAGTGGACGGTGCCCTGCACGCGATCGGTTTCGCGCCGGAGGCCTGCCTCGGCGACGACTTCTTCGGTGCCACCTGGGATGATGTCTCCGTGGCGGTCGAGGTGTCTGCCTACTCGTTGCGCAGCCTCGCCGACATCGTCACCCCCTTGATGACCGACGGAGGTTCGCTCGTTGGATTGACCTTCGACGCGACCGTAGCGTGGCCGGCATACAACTGGATGGGTATGGCCAAGGCGGCCATGGAGTCGCTGAATCGCTACCTGGCTCGAGAACTCGGACCGCGGGGAATCAGGTCGAACCTTGTTGCCGCCGGGCCGGTCAAGACCATCGCCGCCAAGTCGATTCCGGGGTTCGGCAAGCTCGAGGACGAGTGGTCAGCCCGTGCCCCTCTTGGCTGGGATGTCACGGACTCGTCGGCCGTCGCCAAGGCCTGCGTCGCTCTGCTGTCGGACCTGTTCCCACAAACCACAGGCCAGATCATCCACGTCGACGGCGGTTATTCGATCATCGGCGCCTGAGCCGAACACGTCGGGTCGTTCGAATTCACCAGCGGGGATTGTCGATCCGGAGTTGCTGCTGAGCGAGCTGCAGCAGTTCTCGCCTGAGTTCGCCGGCGCAGTCGTCGTGCTGCCCCTCTCGGATCGAAGCTGCCAGAGCCTCCTCATCGGCTGCACCGTAGTTGGCAAGCACCTCGACTCGAAACGCCTCAGTCTGTGGGCCGAGGGCGAGCTCGCGTTCGACGATGGCGAGCACGTTCTGCATGACTCGAGCCTCGAACCCGCCGACCGGGGTCTCGATCGCCAGGTTCATTCGTTCCCGGACGGCCTCGACGAGTTCGGCCATCGTCGTCGCCCTCACGTCACGCTCCCCTGCTCGGTTTCTTCGATGAGACGAAGCACGTCTTGTTCCTGCTCGGCGATTCTTCGCCCGATCGCCGCGAGTTCGACCGAGCGGTAGGAGCCCGAGAGGTGAGCGTTGGCCTGAAGGCCGCACATGATGCCCCACTTCAGCGATCCCATGATCTCCCACCAACGAACCGCGTCCCGATCGACGGGAGCACCAGTCGCAGCCGCGTAGGCGTCGAACAGATCCTCGTAGGAGCCGATACCGGCGACCGGTGAATCCGAACCAAAACGCCATGCCCGGTAATAAAAATAATCGGCAGGGTGTATTGTCGC
>CAZYLX010000200.1:0-6228 GCA_964648595.1 uncultured Acidimicrobiaceae bacterium | reverse complement strand
GACAGGCCGTACTCGTCGTCGACCCGATCTTCGACGTAGTCGCGGAGCTTCTCGGACAGAGACCGCTGCTGACCTTGGAGGTCGATGGCGCCGAGCCCGGACTCCATGACCATGTCCGAGAAGGCCGTGATGATGACGCGGCGAAGGAGTTCGGTGATCTCGTCGATCTCGACCACTGAGTCGGTGCCGATCACTTCGCGCAGGAAGATCTCGGGGTCTTCGACCTTGACGATGCACAATCCGTTGGCCCGGATCTGGACCATCTTGAAGTCGGGGTCGCGAACCGTGATCGGTTGCGGCGTGCCCCACCGGAGATCGGTGACCGGGCGGGTGTTGATGAAGTAGACCTCGCTCCGGAACGGCGAATCGAAACCATGCTTCCAACCCTGCAGGGTGCTGAGCAGCGGCAGATTCTCGGAGTCGAGGGTGTAGTGGCCGGGATCGAACTGATCAGCCAGGGATCCTCGGTAGACGAAGACGGCCTTTTGGCCCTCGCGCACGATGAGCTCGGCGCCGTTCTTGATCTCGTTTTGGTATCGGGGGTAGCGCCACGCCAGCGTTGATCGTGAGTCATCGATCCATTCGATGATGTCGACGAGCTCGCCGCGGAGCTTCTTCATCAAACCCATCAGGCCCTCCTGTTGTTGTGGTTTACCATGTTGGCCGATCCATCGGCCCGGTGTTGGATGCCTTGATGGAAACGTGGCGTCGCCCCCAATAGTTCCACGACGCGCCGTTCATCTTGACGAAACAATCGGGAAATGTTCGCTCGGTACGTTCGGCGGAATGGACGTGGCACTGGTTCGTTGGCCAGATGACGAGGGGAGGCGGCGTGAGCTCAAGACCGCGAATCGTCCTCGTCTCTTGTTGGTCGACGAGAAGGCGCCGGCACCCGTATCGGGTGACCCGCTCGAGGACTGGATCCGGTTGCCAGCCGATGACCGGGATCTCCGCGCCCGTCTCGATGCACTGACCCTGCGCAGCGGAGCCGAGCTCGACGTGTTCCCAGAGCTCGACGCAGACGGGCTCCTTCACATGGGAGATCAGTGGGTGTCCTTGCCACCCATCGAACAACGGTTGGCAACGGCGCTGATCGAAAAGCCGTCTGCAGTGGTGTCCAGGGACGCGTTGGCGAAGTCCGGTTGGCCGGGCGAGACAGCAACACGAAATGCCCTCGATGTCCACATGCTTCGGCTGCGACGTCGAATCGAACCGCTCGGGCTGTCCATCCGGACCGTTCGGTCGCGCGGTTACGTGCTCGACGTCAAACCGCCCGTCAACGGCGACGAGTGAATAGCGAGCCCGCTGACGTCAGAAAACTGTCAGCTGAGCGTCGCTTGTAAGTAACACACCGCGAACAAATCCGAAATCCGGGGTTCGTAGCTTCGATCCAGGCCGGGAACGATCCCGCGCCGAGACAGGGAGATCTCAATGAAACTCAAGTGGCTCACCGCCGGGGCGGTCTCTGCGCTGCTCCTCGGCCTCTTGGCCGGCCCAGCCGGCGCGCAGGAGGTCTACGAGTGGACGACGGAGGACATCCTCAGCAACATCTGGATACTCATCGCCGCCGTTCTCGTGTTGTTCATGCAGGCAGGCTTTGCGCTCGTCGAAACGGGCATGACCCGCGCCAAGAACGCAGCCAACATCATGATGAAGAACATGATGGACCTGACGGTTGCCGGCATCGGGTTCTTCGTCGTCGGCTATGCGATCGCCTTCGGCGGAGATGACATCGGAGGGATGGTCGGGACCGAAGGCTTCTTCCTGAAGGGTCTCGGCGACTACGAGGGTGGCTTGTCCACGGAGACGTTCTTCATCTTCCAGGTTGCCTTTGCCGGTGCGGCGGCCACGATCGCTTCGGGGGCCATGGCAGAGCGAACCAAGTTCTGGACCTACTTTGTCTTCGCCATCGTCATGACCAGCTTCATCTACCCGGTCGTCGTCCACATGTTCTGGGGCGGCGGCATCATCGCCGACCTCCAGATCGGCAACGCCAAATTCGGTGACTTCGCCGGCTCGACGATCGTGCACTCCGCCGGCGGTTGGGCTGCACTCATGGGTGCTCTCTTCCTCGGCCCTCGCATCGGCAAGTACGACAAGGACGGCAACCCCCGGGCGATCCTCGGCCACTCGATGCCTCTGGCCATCACCGGTGTGTTCATTCTCTTCATCGGCTGGTTCGGCTTCAACGGCGGCTCCGAGCTCGCCGCTGATGAGTTTGTGGCTGGCATCTTCGTCACGACCTTCCTGGCCGCTTGCGCCGGTGCGCTCGGCGCAACGGTTGCGATCACCGCCGTCACGAAGAAGCCTGACGTCGGCATGGCCGGCAACGGCATCCTCGCCGGTTTGGTCAGCATCACCGCCGGTACCGGAACCATCACCCCTGTTGGAGCGATCATCACCGGCTTCCTCGGCGGCCTCCTGGTTGTCGCCTCCGTGATCTTCATCGATCGCAAGGGCATCGACGACCCGGTTGGCGCCATCAGCGTCCACGGCGTCTGCGGCGTGTGGGGAACACTCGCCGTCGGCCTGTTCGCTGTGAACGGCGACGCATTCGTGGACGCGGCCTTCCCGCTCGAGGACGGCACCGAGTACTCGGCGTCCGGCCTCTTCTACGGCGGCGGTATCAACCAGCTTCTGGTCCAGGCCAGCGGCGTACTCATCGTTGCGGCGTGGGTGTTGGTCACCTCCGGCATCCTCTTCGCAGTGCTGAAGGCCACGATGGGTCTTCGTGTCAGTGAGCAAGAAGAGCTGGAGGGTCTGGACGTCCACGAACACGGCGCTCCAGGCTACGCTTCCGACGTATCCGTCTCGGTCTGAGCCAGGGGAAAAGAACCATGCAACTCATCACAGCCATCATCAAGCCACACATGCTCGACGAGGTGAAGGAAGCTCTTGCTGCACTCGGCATCCAAGGCATGACCGTCACCGAGGTCAAGGGCTTTGGTCGCCAGGGCGGCCACACCGAGACCTATCGGGGAGCCGAGTACAAGGTGGACTTCGTGCCAAAGGTGAAGGTCGAGATCGTCGTTGACAGTCCCGATGCTGCCAAGGCAACCGAGGCCATCACCAGCGCCGCACAGACGGGCAAGATCGGCGACGGCAAGATCTGGGTCACCACCGTCGATTCGCTCGTTCGAATTCGGACAGGTGAGGTCGGAGCCGACGCCGTCTGAGCGTCCCTTCAGACAACACGTGTTGATCCCCCTCGACACCTGTTGACAGGTATTGATCAGTGCAAACGGACGGGCCATCGGCCCGTCCGTTTCGCGTGCGAACCCCGGGTTCCTCACCCTCAGTTTCGACTCGCTCAGCCCCCGGTTCGGCCGACCGGACCGATGCCGACGGTCGGTCGGTGACGAAGAGCCGAACCGGGGGCTGACAAGGTCGTTTGTGAGGGTGAGGAACCCGGGGTTCAGACACGGTGGGGGATAGCGTCTCACGGTGACCGAGGCCGCCAGCGCAAGCACAAACACCGACCACGGTGTGAGTAGTGCTCGCTGGACCATCGGCGTGTTCGCCGTCCTGTCGGCGTGTCTCACCTCCGGCTATGGCGTGCTGTTCACCGTCGTCGGTGATTTCCGTGACGAGTACGGCGCCAGCGAGACCACCGTCGGCCTGATCATCGGGCTCGGCTTCTTTGCCGGGTTCCTCGCTCAAGTGTTCATTGCCCCGATCGGGGATCGAGGCCGTGCCCGTCAAGTCGTCGCCGCCGGCGTGTTGATCAACGTAGTGGGCCTCGTGTTGATGGGAATCGGAGGGAGCATCACCGCCATCTTGATCGGCCGCTTCATCTCGGGTCTCGGCATCGGCGCGGCGACTCCAGCTATCCGCCGGATCGTGATCCTGGCTGACCCCAGCAATCTCGGACGCAATCTCGGCTTGTTGCTCTCGGCCGACGTGTTCGGCTTCGCACTCGGGCCTGCGATCTCGGCGGTCATGGTGCCGGCATTCGGTTTGGCCGCTCCCTTCCTGACGATCGCTTCCGTGACGCTCCTGCTGGTCCCCATTCTCACCCGGGTTCGTATCCGAGAAGATGCAGCGCCGGTTCAACAGCGACTGGCCCTCGACCTCCTTGCCGACAAAACCGTGGCCGGCGCCGTGGTCATCGGTGCAGGAGTCTTCTTGATGATCGGCGGGTTCGACGCCTTGTGGGACGTCGTGCACGAGGACCTCGGGACTCGAGACCTCATCGCCAATCTCGGCATCACGTTGTTCGCGTTGCCGCTGGTCCTTCTCGGCCCGACGAGTGGACTGTTGGCCGAGCGGATCGGGCCGTTTGTCATGGGAGCAGCTGGCCTCATCGCTGGTGCTTTCTTCATGATGTCGTACGGATTGCTCCCGAACGGCAACTGGATCTTCGGGTTCGCCATGTTCCACGCCATCAGCGATGGGCTCACGATCGCGGCGACAGGTGTTGCCATCGGTCTGGCCGTGCCCGAGGAACGCCAGGCCGGCGCGCAGGGTCTGATCGGCGCGGCGCAAGCCCTCACCGCTGGAGCGACCGCCATCGTGGTTGGTGCGCTCTACGGAGGCCTCGGACGATTCGCGGCCTATGCCGCGACATCGACCGGCATGGTCATCTGCGTCGTCATCGGCATGTACCTCGGGCGCGACTTCCGTCGCGAGCGCCGAGCGGCAGCCGCTGCCATCGCCTGATCGCCCTGCTTGTGGCGGCTAAAAGAGATCTGTGCCCAATCTCACAGTTAGAAAAGTTGATAATGGGACACTCAACTCTTTATCATTCTGTCCACGTCGTCGATACTGTGCACACGATCGGTCTCGACGACCGCAATTCTCCACCCAAAAAGCACCGTAGAAACTGAAAGAGGAAACCTCACATGGCAAAAGCTGTAGGCATCGATCTCGGTACCACTAACTCTGTTGTCGCTGTTCTCGAAGCAGGCGAGCCCGTCGTGATCGCCAATGCCGAGGGTCAGCGCACCACCCCTTCGGTTGTCGCCTTCAGCAAGGACGACGCCGAAGTCCTGGTCGGCGAGGTCGCAAAGCGTCAGGCCATCACGAACCCCGATCGCACGATCCGCTCGGTCAAGCGCCACATGGGCACCAACTGGTCCGTCGACATCGACGGAAAGAAGTACACAGCGCAGGAGATCAGTGCTCGCACGCTGATGAAGCTCAAGCGCGATGCCGAGGCCTATCTCGGCGACACCGTCACCCAGGCCGTCATCACGGTCCCCGCCTATTTCGACGATGCCCAGCGCACCGCGACCAAGGAGGCGGGCGCAATTGCCGGCCTCGAGGTGCTCCGCATCATCAACGAGCCGACTGCTGCTGCCCTTGCCTATGGCCTCGAGAAGGAGAACGAGGACCAGACCATCCTTGTGTTCGACCTCGGTGGCGGCACTTTCGACGTCTCCGTTCTCGAAATCGGCGATGGCGTGTTCGAAGTGAAGAGCACCTCTGGTGACACCGAACTCGGAGGTGACGATTGGGATCAGGCCGTCATCGACTGGATGATCTCTCAGTTCAAGAACGCCCACGGCGTTGATCTCGGGGCCGACAAGATGGCTGCCCAGCGCCTGAAGGAAGCGGCCGAGAAGGCCAAGATCGAGCTCTCGCAGACCCAGAGCACGTCCATCAACCTCCCCTTCATCACCGCAACAGCCGAGGGCCCCCTTCACCTCGAAGAGACCCTGTCCCGCTCAAAGTTCCAGGAGCTCACCTCGGCGCTCCTCGACCGAGTGAAGAAGCCCTTCGAAGCTGCCATCAAGGATGCCGGCCTGAAGCAGGCCGACATCGACCACGTCGTGATGGTCGGCGGGTCCACTCGCATGCCTGCGGTCGCCGAGCTCGTCGAGTCGATGACCGGTAAGGAAGCCAACAAGACCGTGAACCCCGACGAGGTCGTCGCCGTTGGAGCGGCAGTCCAGGCCGGCGTGTTGAAGGGTGACGTCAAGGACGTCCTCCTGCTCGACGTCACGCCCCTGAGTCTCGGTATCGAGACCAAGGGATCGGTGATGCACAAACTCATCGAGCGCAACACGACCATCCCGACTCGGCGGACCGAGACCTTCACCACCGCAGAGGACAGCCAGCCGTCGGTCGAGATCCACGTGATCCAGGGCGAGCGCGAGATGGCTACCTACAACAAGACGCTCGGCAAGTTCCAACTGGTCGACCTGCCTCCCGCACCCCGTGGTGTGCCCCAGATCGAGGTCACCTTCGACATCGACGCCAACGGCATCGTGCACGTGAGTGCCAAGG
>CAZYLX010000199.1:0-6235 GCA_964648595.1 uncultured Acidimicrobiaceae bacterium | reverse complement strand
AGGCGACCACCGTGCAGGCCCTCCTCGAGCCCGCTGACGCGCTGGGCCCGGATCCGTTCACCGAGGAGTTCGCTGCTGAACCAGTGATCACGATCCCGTCCGACATCGTGGCACCGCTTCCAGCCCCCGACCGCGGATCGACCACGTCGGCACCGACGACCGTCACCGCCCCGTCGGACAACGAGTCCGAGACAAGCGACTCAGTCACCACCGAGTCGGCGGTGGCTGCCGGAGGCGGAGCCGACAGCCAGGGGCTCGTGCGCGTGAACGCGTCGACGCCTGGCCTCTACGGCGGCACCCAGGACAATGCGCGCTGCAACACTTCCCAACTCGGCAACTTCCTTGCCGATCGTCCGGACAAGGCAACCGCATGGGTTGAGGCGCTCAACGGCGACGGCTCGGTCACTTTCGGTGGCGGGAACCTGACCGTCGATGACGTCGACGGCTACATCGACACGCTGACACCTGTCGTGCTCTTGGCCGACACGCTCGTGGTCAATCACGGCTACGCGGATGGTGCGGCAACACCCCACGATGCCGTGTTGCAGAAGGGGTCCGCTGTACTGGTTGATTCTGAAGGCATTCCCCGCACCCGCTGTGCCTGTGGCAACCCGTTGACCCAGCCGTCGCCGAGTGCGACCCAGGTCGAGCCGCAGGGAACAGCCTGGCCCGGCTACAACCCGAACAAGGTGGCAGTCGTCGAACCGTTCCCCGGTGGCATGACGGCGCTCAGCGTCGTTGACCTCCAAACCGGCCTGACATTCCAGCGGCCGATGGGCACGAAGGGCGAACGCGACGTACCGCCGTCAACCACGACCACCACAACCACCACGACTGAGCCACCGACGACCGAGACCACGGTCGAGCTCGGCACCGGAGACGTGCAGGCGACACTGCGCTGGACCACCGACGCCGACCTCGATCTCCACCTCATCGATCCGGCGGGTGAGGAGATCGCGTGGACGTCCGCAGCCTCCTCGAGCGGCGGTCTGCTCGATGTCGACGACGTGCCGGTGGCAGGTGACAACAGCACCCACGTCGAGAACATCTTCTGGCCCCCGGGCGAGGCTCCGAACGGCACTTACCAGGTGTGGGTACAGCACTTCGGCGGTTCGAACAGTGACTACACCCTCGAAGTCCGCAACAACGACGAACTCATCCATTCGGAGACTGGCACGCTCTCAGAAGGCGAAGATTCGGCCCGATTCGAGTTCATTCGCTGACCTTGGCCGCAGTGTCCCATGGGTAGAGGCTCGAGTTGCGACGAGCCCTCATCAGGTTCAGATTGGAGTGAACTCCGCGTGCAGATGCTTGACCCCGTGGATGAACGAGGAGGCCAGGGCATCGGGTTCACTCGTGCTGTGGATGTCAGGAAGCCGGCGGAAGAGCTCGGCGAACATCACTTGGATCTCACGCCTTGCGAGGTGGGCACCCAGGCAGAAGTGCGGACCCGGTCCGCCGAATCCGAGATGGGGGTTGGGGTCCCGAAGCACGTCGAACGTCAGCGGATCGGTGAACACCTCCTCATCGCGATTGGCAGCGATGTAGAACATCGAGAGCTTGTCGCCTTCGTTGATGGTCTCACCACCAACAACGGTCCGTTCTGTCGCCGTCCTCCGCATGTAGCTCACGGGAGAGGCCAGCCGAACGATTTCCTCGACTGCCGTTGTGCCGACTCCGGGAACATCGGCCGCCCAGATCGCACGCTGATCGGGGCTGTCGGTCAAGTATTTCAGACCCCAGCTGATGGCGTTGCGGGTCGTTTCGTTCCCAGCAACTACCAACAAGATGAAGAAGCTCGCGATGTCCTGATGACTGAGCTTCTCACCGTCGACCTCAGCGTTGACCAGCATCGTCGTGAGATCGTCGGCATCCCCACCTACCTTCGAGGCAGCCACGTCCAGCATGAGTTGAGACAAGCCACCGCCGGCCTCGAGAATCTTGGTGAAGAAGTCGTCGGTTTCCGCCATGTATTCGGGGTCGCCCGAGCCGAGAATCACGTTGCTCTGATCGAAGACGAAATCGAGGTGTCCCTCCGGAATGCCCATCAGGTCACACACGACCTTCAGAGGGAGCCGAGCAGCTACGTCCACGACAAAATCGCACTCGCCCCGTTCCTGGATCTCGTCAACGATCGAGCTGGCCAACACCTCGACGCCACCCTGCAACTTGTTCAACATGCGGGGGGTGAAGCCTCCGGACACGAGCTTGCGGAGCCGAGCGTGCCGAGGGTCGTCCATGGCGATCATCGATGAGAAGAACTCGTTGAACTCAGCGGGAACGTCGTCCACCGTGATGCCCGATGCCGAAGAGAACAGCTTCGGATTCTTCGACATGTGCAGAATGTCAGCGTGCCGAGTGATGATCCACGTGCCCGGTCCGGTCGGGATGAGGTCTGGCATCTCCGATGGTTCTTCGATGACAAACGTCGGTGGGAGCGATCGCAGCCGTGCCATGTCCGCTTCGATGAGGCCGGAGGAACGAGTCCAGAAGTCTCGGAAGATCGGATTGGGTCGGTCGACGTCGACAGCAGTCATTCGATCATCCTGCTTCGGAGGAGACCCCCAGCGCCAGCACTGTCGGCCAAGAGCATGCCGAAATGTCGATGAGGGCGCCGACCCGACGTCGTAGAGTGTCGGCCGTGCAACGCGACATCCAGCGGTCGAAGAAACTGGACAATGTCCTCTACGCCATCCGAGGGCCGATCTTCGACGAAGCGAATCGCCTCGAACATGAGGGCCATCGCATCTTCAAGCTCAACATCGGCAACCCCGCAGCGTTCGGGTTCGAGGCGCCGGACGAGGTACTGGTCGACATGGTGCGCAACCTGCCGACAGCGCAGGGCTACTGCGATTCGCAGGGCCTGTACTCGGCTCGCAAGGCCGTCATGCAATACAACCAGCGGATGGGCATCGCCGGCGTCGAGATCGATGACGTCTACATCGGGAACGGTGTCTCGGAGCTCATCGGCATGGTCCTCCACGGACTGCTCGACCCGGGCGACGAGGTGTTGATCCCGAGCCCCGACTACCCGCTGTGGACCGCAACCACGACGCTCAGCGGTGGCACCCCCGTCCACTACCGTTGTGATGAGCAGGCCGATTGGTTCCCGGACATCGAAGACATCCGAGCGAAGATCAGCGACCGGACCCGAGCCATCGTCGTGATCAATCCCAACAACCCGACCGGAGCGGTCTACTCACGAGAGCTCCTGCAAGAGATCGTTGACGTCGCTCGCGAACACGACCTCATCGTCATGGCCGACGAGATCTACGACAAGATCCTGTACGACGACGCCCATCACACATCGATCGCGTCGCTTGCCGACGACATCCTCTTCCTCACGATGAACGGCCTGTCGAAGACGTACCGGGTCGCTGGCTTCCGTTCAGGGTGGCTGACCGTCAGCGGAGCGAAGGAGCGAGCGGGGGAGTACATCGAGGCACTGAAGCTCTTGGCGTCCATGCGTTTGTGCGCGAATGTCCCGGCTCAACACGCGATTCAGTCTTCGCTCGGCGGCTACCAGAGCATCAGCGAGTTCATTGCCCCCGGGGGCCGGCTGTATGAGCAGCGCCAAGTCGCCCACGACATGCTCAACTCAATCGATGGCCTCTCGAGCACGAAACCCGGAGGAGCGCTGTACCTCTTTGCCAAGATCGACACGGCCAAGTTCGGAATCACCGACGATCACCAGTTCGTCCTGGACTTCTTGCGCGCCGAGCAGATCCTGATGGTCCCCGGCACGGGATTCAACTACCCGGAACCCGATCATTTCCGTTTGGTCTTCCTTCCCAGCGTCGACGATCTTGGCTGGGCGCTGGGTCGTCTCGGGACGTTCCTCGCCAGCTATCAACAGGCCTGACCGGCGGGTCGACGTGAGCCACAGCAAGTGCAGATGAGCGATCCGGGCACGACGAGCGCCATCGCGAGGCTGCTGATGATCTCGGGTGTTGTCGGAGCCGTCGTGCTCCCGGTGGTGTCGTGGCCTGCGGGAATCATGTGTGCCCTCGTCGCTGTCCTCGGGTGGTACATCCTTCGTCGTGGCCGCCCATCCAGCCGCTGGGCCCGCGGGTGGTCTGCCTTCCGTCAAGGGCGCTGAGGCAAACAGTTGACGGTCATTCACCAGGTGTCTCCCGAGCAGAGGCGCTGGAGTAGCGTCCGGCGATGACATCTCCTCAGATCCCTCTCGACTCTGGCTTCGGGCTCCGATCGACTCCAGCCGATGTGATCGGAGATGCGGACCTGTCCGGTGTCTTCGCTGTCGTGACCGGCGGCTACTCGGGGCTCGGGCTCGAGACAACCCGCGGACTGGCCCGTGCCGGGGCCGATGTCATGGTGCCGGCTCGCAGGCCCGACCACGCCAAGGAAGTTCTCTCCGGCCTCGACGAACTTGCCGGCTCCATCACTGTTGAAGAGATGGATCTGTCTGACCTCGCGAGCGTCCGACGGTTCGCCGACGGTATGCGGGCGACCGGTCGGGCGATCGACATCTTGATCAACAACGCAGCGATCATGGCGTGCCCCGAGGCCCGAATCGGCGACGGATGGGAGTCACAATTCGCCACCAATCATCTTGGGCACTTCGTGATGACCAACGAACTCTGGCCACTCCTCGCCGCCGAGGGCGGGGCAAGGGTGGTTTCGTTGTCATCCACGGGACACAAGCTTTCGCCGATGCGCTGGGACGACGTCCACTTCACAACGGACTACGACAAGTGGGTCGCCTACGGCCAGGCAAAGACCGCCAACTGCCTCTTTGCGGTCGGTCTCGACGCCCGAGGCGAAGCCCACGACGTTCGGGCGTTCGCGATCCATCCGGGCGGCATCATGACCGAGTTGCAGCGCCACCTACCGCAAGAGGAGATGATCGCGATGGGTTGGATGGATGCCGAGGGCAACGTGAACGAGATGTTCAAGACTCCAGAACAGGGGGCTGCCACCTCAGTTTGGGCGGCGACATCGCCGTTGCTCGACGGTCACGGTGGCGTCTACTGCGAGGACTGCGACGTTGCCAACCCCGCCGATCTCGATGGGCCGATGGCCCGGTTCCTCGGCGTCAACAACCATGCCATTGACGCAGACGAGGCTGACCGCCTGTGGGCGTACTCGGCTGAGTTGACCGGCAGCAACGCCTTCAACTGAGGGGGCACGGCTCCGAGGCCGCATGACGAACGAGCTCTGCCCTGAGGATAGATACCCGGGACTGGTGGGCCAAATTGTTCAGTGCCACTCGGAGTTTTTCCCATTCAGAACGTGATTCGAGGTGCCACCCTGGTGACATGCGCTTCTCGTTTGGTTCGTTCGGTGCCCGGATTCTGCGGCTGGTCATCGCTGCACTCGCCGGCGCCGTCACGCTGGTCGGCCTCTCCTCAGTGGCCGGTGCTGCGATCGACGATCAGCAACAGAGCAGTTGGGGATTGGCCAACGAGGGTCCGTCTCGCGTTGTCGATCGGTACGACTCACTTGGGTGGGCGATCGAGGAAGCAGGCGGCTTCATCTGGACTGGCGGGAAGTTTCTCGAGGTCACCGACGGCCAGCAGACCGTGCCTCAGCCGCACTTGGCCGTCTTCGACCGCGACACTGGCGACTTCGTCGCGTCGATTCGCCCGAATGTAGGTGGCCCCGTTCTGACGCTCGAGCCGGGTCCGGACGGGAGCTTGTTCGTCGGCGGCGAGATGGACGACTGGAACGGAGTGACGATCGGTGCGCTGGCGAAGATCGATCCGACCACTGGGGAGTTGTGGCCCGGATTCTCTACACGTGTGTATGGCGGTACGTCGGTCATTCGCGATCTCAGCATGGGCCCGGACGGCTGGATGTACGCGGTCGGTACGTTCACGACCGCCTCGTTCAACGGCAATGCAGGAACGGTCGAGAGTGTCGTCCGCTTCGACCCAGTGACCGGGTCGATCGATTGGTCATGGATACCTGACACCGATGGCGGTGCACTTTGGGGGATCAGCCGGTCCTACACCCAGGACGTCGTCTACCTCGCGGGCTGGAACAATGTGAAGGACGGTCAGGTCGTCGTCGGTCTCGACAGCTCAGATGCGGACGTCGTTGTCTGGGATGCGTTCGATCTGAACTTCAACTGCTGCGATCACATGTACGACATTCAAGCGACGCCGTTCGGCACGGTCCTTGCCGTCGGTGAACAACATGGCGCCTATCTCTACGACGAGGCCGACGATTGGGCCCAGATGGCTGCCATGATGGCGGGGGAGAAGTCGGACGT
>CAZYLX010000198.1:0-6242 GCA_964648595.1 uncultured Acidimicrobiaceae bacterium | reverse complement strand
ACCTGGAGTTGATTGCTGCGCTCACAACATCCCGGGGTTTGATTGCCGATCAGGGGGCGGTGTCGATGTGTTGGTAGTCCTTGAACGAGAGCCAGTCGCCGCCCCAGCGCCATCCACGCTCCCGCACGAGATCAACAACACCACCACCGGCCCGCACCATGCCCGGCTCGTACCGTGACCGATCCGACCACTCGGCGCCAGCGGGCGGGAGGATCACCGAACCCCGGACATAGGGATTGACCAGCGGATTGATGTCGATCGCCCGACCGAATGCATGCCGCGACCAGCCCGAACCACCGACAACTGCCCGACAGTTGAAAGCGCTCGTGTTGTTGACCGCCATCATCGCGTCGTCGTCCCCACCGAACTCCTCCGCCGGGCGGATCGACGTGATCGGGAATCTCCGGGCATACATCGCTGCGAAGAAACCAACAACATCATCGGCGACGTCTCGATGCACGGTCAGCCTGCCCTCGCCAACCCCGCCGTCGGCGGCAATGTGCCGCACATCGAGATGAACGAGATCAGCAGCACCAACCGGGCACCCGGGCCGCCAACTCGCACCCAGATCAGCGGTCTCGACCGAAGACACGACGACCTCGAACGGCGGCCGACCGTCGGCACGCGGCGGTGGCACCGTCCCCGTCAGCTCGACGAATTCGGGTGATTCGGAGAACAGCAGAACAACCCGGCGCCGGCGCATGCCGTCGTCGAGCTGAGCCAGCCAGAACGCCCGGCCACCAGTGTCCGGTGACCGGTCGAGCACGTTCCGGTAGAGAAGGTCGATGAAACCGGTGTCCGAAGGGTCGCCGAAGCGACGGCGGTACTCGGGGCTGTCGATGAAGTTGTCGGCAACACGATCGAGGCTCCAACCCTCCAGCCGTTTCACCACCCAGAAGTCGAATCCTCCAGTGTCGGGCTCACGACCGAACACCGAGAGGTACAGCCGTTCAACCTCCCCCTCCTCCGGACGGATCCCGAAGCCGGCCCGATCTTCGAACAAGCCGGCCTCGGTCGAGCCCGCAACAGGTCCGGCCAACAGAAGTGACACCAGGACGACAGCAGCAAGGCCGATCGTGAACGAACCCACCCGTTCCGCGTTGCGTTTGTTCCCAAATCCGGGACGATCGCAACACAGAACGGCGAGCACTGGAATCGGACCGGCGCTCGTCAGTGCTTCGGCGCCATCGCGTCGCCAGGGAGCGGGCCGTCACCGGCAAGAATGCCCTGGAAGCGACGCATGCCATCGAGCCAACGCTCGCGGTCGGCACCCTTTCGTTCGGCGTAGGTCGCGACTTCGGCGTGGGGCAGAACCAAGAATCGCTCGTCTCGGACGGCATCAATACAGATCTGAGCGACGTCCTCCGAGGAAAGCACTCCATCGCCAGATGCAACGCCACCCTCGAGACCATCGTCCGAGCGGAGGCTCTCGTCCGGGCTGTTCCGCACAATGTTGGTGGCAACGGCCTGCGGACACAGCACAGACACCTTGATGCCCTGATGGTCATGGGTGATGCTCAGCCATTCGGCCAGTGAGACAGCGGCGGCCTTGGTCACCGAGTACGACATCGAACCAATCTGGGAAAGGAGGCCGGCTGCTGATGCCGTGTTGAGGAGGTACCCCTCACCCCGGGCAATCATCGAAGGCAGGACGGCACGGGCGCCATACATGTGGGACATGACATGCACTTCCCACATGTGTTGGATGCGATCGTTGCTGTCCTCGAGACCGCCAACCGTGACGTAGCCGGCGTTCGAAACGAACAGATCGATCGGACCGTGAGCCGACTCTGTGGCCTCCACCATCGCGATGATCGCCGCTTCGTCCCGAACGTCGATCTCCACCGCAGTGCCACCGATCGATTCGGCAACCGCGGTTGCAGCGGCACCGTCGAGGTCGGCAACGACGACATGGCGGGCACCTTCAGCGTGAGCCGCCTTTGCGAGTGCTTCGCCGATTCCCGACCCAGCCCCTGTGATGACGACAACGCGATCCTTGAGTTCCATGGCCGACACTATGCCCCGCTGGGGCGGCACGCTCCAGCTAGGTCTCGCGAGACCGGCGGTTCACAAGAGGAAGCGTCACCATTCCCGGCCGGTGACCGTCAGAGCATTTGCGCCGGTGCAAGCCGTGGCATCTGATGAGCCATAGAGGTTGGACCCATCCACACGGAGACGGACGAAGAAGCACGTGCCCGAATCGGACATCGATGCCGCGCCGAACTCTGAACCGCCGGTGCCTCGGGCGATGCTGACCTCATCCTCGTCGCGCGATGCACCGTTGGTGCCCCGCCACGTCATCTGAGGCTCGGCTGCTCGGAAGTTGCCGACGGTCGACGTCCTGAAGTCGCCATCGTCGGTGAAGATGATCAGCGCAGTGTTCTGAGCTGTCCGAAGATTCGACTGGGCGGCACGATCCTGCGCCCTCGTGCGAGCGCCGAGGAAGGTCGGAATGCCGATGGCGAGCAGAATGCCGATGATGAGCACGACCACCATGACCTCGACCAGGGTGAAGCCCTGCTCGCCGTCATGGCGGGCCTGGCGGGCCTTCCGGTAGTTCGTGAGGGCGGGTGTAGTGAGCATGAGAGAGGATCCTCCTGAGACAGGTACGAGGAGTCTCGGCAACCGGTCTGTCGACGTGAGGCCAGCGAGGGCACTCTGCGGTGCGACCAGCGGACCGGCGGTGCGAGCTACTGCACGAGGTCGATAATCCGGAACATGGGCAGGTACAGCGAGATGACCATGCCACCGACGATCAGACCGATGAAGGCCATGAGCAACGGCTCGATGACCGCAGCGAATCCGGCAACGGCACTCTCGACCTCGCCCTCGTAGGTTCGCCCGATCACCTCCAGCATCTCCTCGAGCGATCCGGTCTCTTCACCGACCGAAACCAGTTGGATCACCATCGCAGGAAACACCGAATGCCTGGCCAGATTGCTGGCGATCGTTTCACCGTTCCTCACACCGTCGATCGCGTCGACCAGACCTGCGGTCACCACGCGGTTCCCGGTCGTGTCGGCGGCAATTCGCAGTGTCTCGAGCACCGGCACACCAGATCTCGTGAGCACCGAAAGGGTGCGGCCCATCCTGGCGAGCGCACCCTTGTGAATCAGCGGGCCGACGAGTGGCGCTGCCAGCTTGATTCGATCCCAGCGCAACGCGCCCGCTGGCGACTTCCGCCACCTGTGGAACGTGTAGCCCCCGATCGCTATGCCGAGCACGACGAAGGGCAGATGTGTGGTCATCGCATCGGAGAGCATCACCAAGACGCGGGTGGGGAGCGGCAACGTGCCACCGAGGTCGGAGTAGATACCGGTGAAAACCGGGACAACGAAGATCAACATCGCAGCGATGACCAAAACGACCATTACCAATACAGCGACGGGATACGACATCGCCGACCGAATCTTGTTCGAAACAGCGACCGAACGTTCGAGCGTTCCCGCCAACTGTTGCAACACGACGTCGAGAGCGCCCGCCGCCTCTCCCGCTCGCACCATCGAAACGAACAACTCATCGAACACCGCAGGGTGTCGACTCATGGCGTGACTGAGCGAGTCACCGCCTGACACGCTGGCTTCCATGTCTGACAGGGTGGACTCGAGGAGCGGGTTGGATGCCTGGTCGCGGAGCACCGTCAGGCTGCGAATCAACGGGATGCCAGCGTTGACCATGGTCGCGAACTGGCGGGCCATCACGGCCAGCTCCGACTTCTTGACGCGAGGGCCGAAGCCGGGAATCGACAGCTCCCGGTCAAACATTGATCGCTTCGCCTCGTCGACGGCGGTGGGACGCAGACCGCGGCGCCGCAAGCGCTCGAGGACCTCAGCCTCCGAGGTCGACAGCATCTCTCCCGATTCGAGGGCACCATTCTGATTGATTCCCTCGAAGCGGAACGTCTGGAACTCCGCTTGTTCTTCGGACTCAGCGGTCGACCGCTCCATCGACATCACCATGACGACATCGCCGCCCGGCTCTGTTCCATCGTGTGCATACCCTGATCGGCACCGGTCTCGATGACCGACTTGAGCTGATGCACTTTGTCATCTCGGATCAAGTTGCGAACCGCACTCGTAGCGACCAGGCCTTCAGTGACGGGCACCAGACGATCGCCGAATCTCTCCAAGCTCTGGGACAGGATGCCCTGCAGGGAGAGGGCGAGCTGGGATCGGATCTGGGACTGCTGCTCTGCCGGGAACACATCGATCAACAGGTGAATCGCACCCGCCGCATCACCGCTGTGCAGCGTGGCCAACACGAGGTGACCGGTCTCGGCTGCCGTCAGTGCAGTTCTGATGGTCTCGAGATCGCGCAGTTCTCCGAGCAGAATGACGTCGGGGTCCTGTCGCAAGGCGTGGCGAAGAGCGATGGCGAAGCTCTCCGTATCGAGGCCGACCTCGCGCTGTTGGATCAGTGCCTGCATCGGCTCGTACTGGTATTCGATCGGATCTTCGACCGTGACGATGTGGGTGGCACGAGAGCGGTTGATCGTCTCGATCATGGCCGCGAGCGTCGTTGACTTGCCCGAGCCTGTGCGACCAGTGACCAGCACGAGCCCGTGATCGAGGTCGGCGAATCGCTTCACCAATGGCGGGAGCCCCAAGTCCTCGATCGCTGGGATCGTCGACGGAATGAGTCGAAACGCTGCGGCCAGCGTTCCTGCCTGCCGGAAGACGCTTGCGCGAATACGAAGCCGGCCAGCCCGCGTTGGAAGGTGCAGTGCGGCGTCGAGATCTCCGGAGGCACCGAGAATCACTTGCTGCGACGGGCTGATCAACGAGGTCAGGAAGCTGTCGAGCTCCGCAGCCTCCAATTCCTCGAATTCGCGGAGCGGCCGAAGCTCGCCCTTCACGCGAACGTGGGGGCGGCTCCCCACCGATACGTGGATGTCGGACGCATTCAGTGATGCGGCAATGTCGAACAACGCCATCAGGCGATGGCTCACCACTTGATCAGAGCGTCGTCCGTTGTGCTGTCGCGTATCTGCTGACGTGTCCGAGTCTTGAGGCAGTGACCTTGTCTGGCCGTCGGGTACGGGCTCGGTCGCGACATCCACTGTCTCTGGTCCGAGGGCCGCGGAGAGCCACGCTCGCCCGTCCGCGTCCAGTCCATCCCATTCTCCGGCGTTCATCCCTTGAGCCTCGGAACACGCACGGCAAGTGTGAGCCCACCGTAAGTCTGAGCGCTGCTTCGACTTCGCCGCCACGGCCTCGGGCCGCCGGTCTCACGGTGCGAGCTCGGCGACCGAGACTTGGTCCATGGTCGCTACCAGCGCTGTCCAGACGCGTCGACGCATCGGCGAGGTCCTTGTTGATCTCGGCTTCTTGACCGACGACGACATCGGGCAGGCGTTGGAGCTCCAACGAAGCTCGGGCCGCCGGCTCGGCGAGGTGCTGATCGGCGAGGAATTGGTCACTTCCCGACAGCTCCTGCAAGCCCTGGCCGAACAGTTCGGCTTCGAATTCATCGATCTGGACACGATCACGATCGACACCGACCTCGCGCAGCGGGTACCGGCCTCGATGGCTCGTCGCCACCGGGCGCTCCCGGTGTCGCGACGTGACGGTCTCGTCGTCGTCGCCATGATGAACGCCGCCGATGTGCTTGCCGTCGACGATCTGCGCAGCGCCGTCGGCGAACAGGTGTTGCCGGTCATGGCCGAAGGGGCTCAGATCGTCGCCGCCATCGACGACCTCGAACACAGCGACTCGCGGGTGCAAGAAGCGATCCAGGCAGCAATGGGCGAGGCCCGTCCTCAGACCATCATCGTCGATGAACCTGCCACGACGATCGCACGGGACCAATCACCGATCGTCCAATTCGTCGACATCCTCATTGCCAAGGCGATCCAGGAACGAGCCTCCGACATTCACGTCGAGCCGTCCCGCGATGATCTGCGAATCCGGTTCCGAGTCGACGGGGTCCTGACGGACGCAATGTCGCCGCCGAAGTCTCTGCAATCGGGAATCATCAGCCGTATCAAGGTCATGTCGGACATCGACATCGCCGAACGACGCCTGCCCCAAGACGGCCGAATGACCATCGAAGCAGCAGACAGCCGCACCGACGTCCGTGTCGTGACCGTCCCAACAGTCCACGGCGAGGCCGCTGTCCTTCGCATCCTGCAAAATGATGCTCGAGGCCACGGACTGGCGAGTCTCGGGTTCCTCCCTGCACAGCTCGAGCGCTACCGGGCGGCCTACAACAAACCATGGGGAGCGATTCTGGTCACCGGGCCG
>CAZYLX010000197.1:1352-6254 GCA_964648595.1 uncultured Acidimicrobiaceae bacterium | reverse complement strand
TCAGCGACCTGTTCTCTGTCGATGGCAAGACCGCCATCGTCACCGGCGGGTCCCGGGGTATCGGGGCGATGATTGCTCGAGGTCTGGTGTCGAACGGCGTCACCACCTACATCACTGCCAGGAAAGCTGACGCTTGTGATGCGATGGCGGTAGAGCTGTCGACGTTTGGCACGTGCCACTCGGTCCCTGCCGATCTGGCAACGCCTGAGGGACGCGACGCCGTTGTCGACCGAATTCGGGCCGACGGCGCCCCACTCGACATCCTCGTGAACAACGCCGGCGCCGCATGGGGCGCACCACTCGGTGAGTTCCCGGACGCCGGATTCGAAAAGGTCATGAACATCAACGTCCAGGCTCCGTTCATGCTCACACAGGCCTTGCTCCCCGAGTTGCGAGCGAGCGCAACGGCCGAGGATCCATCGAGAGTGATCATGATCGGGTCCATCGATGGCATCAGAGTTCCGTTCGGCGACAACTACTCCTACTCGGCATCAAAGGCCGGCATTCACATGCTTGCTCGGCACCTTGCTCACCACGTCGTCACCGACAACATCACGGTGAACTCGATTGCCCCCGGACCCTTCGATTCGAAGATGATGTCGTACATGCTCGATGATCCGGCGTCGCGCGAGATGGTCGAGCAATCAGTGCCTCGGGGTCGGATCGGTTCGCCCGAGGATGTCGCAGGCACGGTGCTCTATCTCGCCAGCCGAGCAGGGGCGTTCGTGACCGGCACGGTCATTCCACTCGACGGCGGCACCTCGACGCACGGATAAGTGGCCCCAGATGGCCAAACCCGTCCCGCATCGTGGAACGACTGTGTCAAAGGTGTGACAGACGTCTCTCGCAATCGACAACGACACTCACGTGCCCCGATCTCGCCTGCTACGGTCGATCGGGCACGCAAAGGGGACCCGACACACAACCGTGTCGTTTTCGCGAGCTTCCTGGGGATGACTCAGAGGCGATGGATCGCTGCTGTGAGGTGGCGAGCCCCGATTGCATGTACCAACGCGGATGTTCCGCAATGGTGAACAAGCTCGAAAGAGCCAAGAAGGGAATCCCTCATATGGATTGGAAGCGCTTCGATGCAATGCGCCGCAACGTCGGCCCAGTCGAACTCGATCTCGTCGAATCGTACGCCCAGAACAAGATCGACCGCCGCAACTTCGTGAAGCGCGGAACGATCATTGGACTCAGCGCCCCGTTCATGGGCGCAATCATCGCTGCCTGCGGCAGCGACAGCGATAGCGAAGAAGGTTCCGGCGACACGAGCGCCACCACCGCCGGAGGGGACGGTGCAGGCACCGTCGGAGGAAACCTGATCGTCGCCAACCAGTTCGGCGACGCCAACTCGGGCCTCGATCCGGTCAACATGCTCGATCTCGGCACCTACAACGTGCTCTCGCAGTCCTTCGAGTATCTCGTTGGCCTCGGCGCCGATGGCAACGTCGACGCAACAGGACTGGCCACCAGCTGGTCGCCGAACGAGGACGGCTCGGTGTGGACATTCGAGCTGCGCCCAGGTGTGAAGTGGCAGAACGGCGCTGAGTTCACCTCGGCCGATGTCGCGGCCACGATGGATCGTCTCTCTGTGGCCGGCAACGCCGGCCTCGGTGGCGTGATCGCTGAGGGCTCCGTCGATGCATCCGATCCGACAAAGGCCGTGATCACACTGATCGAGCCGAACGGCAACTTGCCGGTTCTCGTTTCGATCTTCAACGCCCAGGCCCTCATCACCCCTGCCGACTACTCCAGTGGCACAACGCTCGATGAGCGACCGGACGGCACCGGTGCATGGATCCTCGACTCGTTCGATCCGACAACCTTCGTTGCGAAGTATTCGCGCAACGAGAACTGGTGGGGTGGTCAGACGCTCCTCGACACGACCGAACTTCGGGGTTTCGCCGACATCGGTACGGCGGTCACCGCAATGTCGAGCCGCGAGGTCGACGCGATCCAGAACTTCAGCGTCATCGGTGGCGAAGGCCTGCTCAACGACGACGGATTCGTCGTGCTCACCCCGCCTGCAGCGAACCACCGCCAAGTGTGGTTCAACGTGCCTCAGGGCAAGTGGGACAGCAACCTGGTGCGCCAGGCCCTCGGTTGGACCTTCGACCGCGACCAGATGGTCAACACGCTGTTTGCCGGAAGGGCCGAGATCGGCAACGATCACCCGATTCTTTCGACGCTGCCGTTCTTCGATGCCGAAGCCACACCGCAGCGCACACGCGACATCGAGAAGGCCAAGCAGCTCATCGCCGATTCCGGCATGACTGATCTCACTGGCACCATCGAGGTCAGCGATCTCGGTGAGGTTCCCGATCTCGCCGCCATCATTCAGCAGAACTCGGCCGATGCCGGATTCGATCTGCAGGTGAACGTGAATTCGAACTCGACCTTCTACGGCGACTCGTGGTGTCCCGGCCCCAACGATTCCGATCCGAACCTGCCGTGCGACAATTCGTCGTCCCTGGGCATCGTCGATTACGGGCATCGTCCGATTCCCGACATCTTCCTGAGCTCAGCGCTCAGCAGCGGTGGTGTCTGGAACTCGTCGAACTACGCCAACCCGGAGTTCGACGCCGAGCTGTCGGCATACCGCAGGGCCGTCGATGTCGACGGCCAGAAAGCGGCCATCGGCACGATCCAGAAGATCCTGCACGAAGACGCTCCGGCGCTGTACCCGTACTTCTTCAACTGGCTTGCTGGTCACGCAGACAACGTGAGCGGGGTCGAAACAACGTCCCTCGGTCACATGATTCTCTCCAAGGCCTCAAAGTCCTGAGAATCTGACTCTGCATGGTGGGGCCTGCCGCTGGTAGGCCCCACCGGCGGGGTCACTTCATACTGATCCGCACCGGCCCTAGATCGGCCATCGCGGTTGTCCCGCTCGCTTTCTCCCTCGAGGTCGCCCATGGCCAGGTTCATTCTTCGACGACTCGCCCTTTCGATCGTCACCCTCTTCATCATCTTGTTCGTGGTGTTTGCCCTGACTCGGGTGTTCCCGAGCGATCCGGCCCGCCAGCTTGCGGGCCCGTTCGCTCCCCAAGAGCGAGTCGACGAGCTCACAGAATCACTCGGCCTCGACGATCCTCTCGTGACCCAGTTCTTCCGACTGGTCGGCGATGTGGTCACCCTCGACTTCGGCGAATCGTTTTCCCAGCCGGGCGTACAGGTGATCGACCTGGTCCGGCCGGCACTGTGGAACTCGGCGAAGCTGGTGTTTCTCGCTCTCGCGATCACGCTGCCAATTTCGATTGTCGGCGGCATCGTTGCGGCAAGGAAGAAGGACACGATCATCGATCGCTCGATCGTGTCGCTTGGTCTTGCCAGCGCATCGATTCCCGACTTTGTCTCCGGTGTGCTGCTCCAGTTCGTGATCGGGGTCCAGCTGGGTTGGCTGCCAGCGATCTCGAACACACCTGACGGCGCCGGATTCTTCACCCAGATCGAGTACCTCCTCCTGCCGGCCCTGGCCATCTTGTTCGTGTACTTCGGCTACATCGCCCGTATCACCCGCGCCGGCGCAGTGACGGCGTTGGAGTCCGACTACGCCAGAACTGCCTACATGAAGGGTCTTGGGACCACGGAGGTCGTGCGAAAACACGTGCTGAAGAATGCGCTGCAGCCCACCGTTGCCGTCACCGGTACTCAGATGGGTTACCTCTTTGGCGGATTGGTCGGTCTCGAACGGGTGTTCAACTACCCCGGGCTCGGCAATCTGATTCTCAAGGCAGCAACGGCACCCGACTTTCCGCTTCTGCAGACGAGCGTGATCTTTGTGGCGATCATCTTCATGATCGCAACGCTGACCTCAGACATGATCATCGCCTGGATGAACCCCCGGGCCCGCCTCGACGTAGGAGACAACTGATGGCAGAGAGCTACCTCCACGACGAGTTTCCCGAGGCCACACAAGGTGGCGCCGACCCGAACGTTGTCGATCCCGATCCGGTGATGGGCAATCCGACCGCACCCGCACAGGACCGAAAAGCGGTCAAGGCCGAACAGCGCCGCGAGCTGGTGCGCGCGCCGTCGTTCATCATCGGTGCCGTGATCCTGCTCTTCTGGACCATCTGTTCGATCGCGCCCGGCCTCTTGACGAAATGGGGCGAGAACGAGGTCATCCGTCTCGAAGACGGTTCGACCATTCCCCGTGCCGCTCCGAGCGCAGATGCCTGGTTCGGAACCGACACCATCGGAAACGACGTGTACGCCCGTGTCATCTATGGGGCCGACAACGTGTTGATCAATGCACCGATCTCGGCGCTGATCGCCGTGTTGGCCGGCGCGGTACTCGGCCTCATCATGGGCTTCTACCGAGGTTGGGCTGATGAGATCCTGAGCCGGATCATCGAGGCCATCCTGTCGCTGCCCGTGATCTTGTTGGCGATCATGGTGCTTGTTGTGTTCGGCTCCTCTCGGATCGTCATCGTCTTGACGATCGCCGGTCTCTTCACCCCCGTGGTGGCAAGAACGGTCCGATCCGCAGTGCTCACCGAGGCCCAACTCGACTACGTCACGTCGGCGAAGCTACGGGGCGAATCCGGGTGGTTCATCATGATGCGGGAGATCTTCCCCAACATCACCAACGTGTTGATCGTGGAGTTCACGGTTCGCGTCGGCTACGCGATCTTCACCGTTGCCACGCTGGCCTTCCTTGGCCTGAGCGGTGGCGACCAGACGGCGGCCGACTGGGGCGTCGACATCGCGAATGGCTACAGCTTGATCCAGTCAGGCCAATGGTGGGTGTCCATCTTCCCTGCCCTCGCCATCGCCTCCCTGGTCATCGCCGTCAATCTGATCGCCGACTCGATCGAGAAGGTCTACAAAGCATGATCGAGCACAGCACGAGCACCCACAGCACGAGCACCCACAGCACGAGCACCCACAGCACGA
>CAZYLX010000197.1:0-1252 GCA_964648595.1 uncultured Acidimicrobiaceae bacterium | reverse complement strand
GAGCACCCACAGCACGAGCACCCACAGCACGAGCACCCACAGCACGAGCACCCACGGAACGAGGACCCACCGATGACGTTGATCACCAAGGACAGCGATCGCATCCAGCGGGGCGATCCAGAGACTGCTGCCCTCGCGGTTCAGGACCTCGAGTTGGTCTACATGGTGCGGGGCACGCCGCGCGTGGTGCTGCGCGGTGTGACCTTCCAGGTTCGCCCCGGCGAGGCCTTCGGTCTTGTTGGCGAATCGGGCTGCGGCAAGTCGACAACGGCCTATGCAGCCATGCGCTACTTGCCGGGCAACGGTCGGATCACTGGCGGCAAAGTGCTGGCCAACGGGTTCGACGTCACCGCAATGTCGCAGAAGGAGCTTCGTGGTTTCCGGTCGACACAAGCGTCGATGGTCTACCAGGACCCGGTGCAAGCCATGAATCCGACGCTGAAGATCGGGAAGCAGGTCGCTGAGTGTTATCGGATTCTCGGCGCCGACAAGGGTGAAGCAGACGACAAAGCTCTCGAAGCACTGAAGCGGGTCAAGATCGCGGCACCGGGCAGCGTGATGGATCGCTATCCCCACCAGCTGTCGGGTGGCATGCTGCAGCGCGTCGTCATTGCGATGGGCCTCGCCGGCGATCCGCAGCTGCTCGTGCTCGACGAGCCGACAACAGGCCTCGATGCCACCGTCGAAGCCGAAGTGCTCGATCTTGTTCGCGATCTTCGCGAAGAAACCAACGCAGCGGTGCTGCTGATCGCCCACAATCTCGGGGTGATCCGCACGATGTGTGACCGGGTCGGCGTGATGTACGCCGGTCGAATGGTCGAGGAGGCATCGTCAGCCGAACTCTTCGAAGAGCCCCGCCATCCATACACCATCGGCCTGATGAACGCGATCCCCCGGCTCGGTCTGCGAAAGACCGACCGAGCGCTTTCGACCATTCCCGGCAACATGCCGGCGATTGGAACGCCACTGCCAACGTGTGTGTATGTCGACCGGTGCCCCTTGGTGACCGACATCTGCAAGACCGACCTCCCTCCGATCGTCGAATTGGGCGACGGACGCTGGACTCGCTGTCACCACAGCGATCAGCTGAGCGACATCGAAGAACTGATCTCGGAGGTCCCCGAGCACCAGATCGGCGACGACCACGTCGTTCAGCTCAACCAGGTGTCGAAGACGTTCCGGCAGCGGGGCAACGACGTCCCGGCTCTGGTCAGCGTCGATCTGGGGTTTGCCGAGGGTGAGACGCTCGGTT
>CAZYLX010000196.1:0-6260 GCA_964648595.1 uncultured Acidimicrobiaceae bacterium | reverse complement strand
CATCATCAGATGCTGCGGCGTCGTCGGGCTCGACGGCGGTAGGAGCGGCGGGTGGCACTGGGAATGAGTCGACCACGAGCGAACGAGCCTACTGGGCGTCGAATCCGTGTGTAGTCACCCCGAGGGCTCGACGACCGGCGCTAGCCTGAGGAGCTGTGACCTCCCTCGAGCCGATGCGAGCGCTTGTTTCTGGTGCCACCGGCTTTGTCGGGCCGTACCTGGTCCGCCATCTTGAAGAACACGACGACCACGTGTCCGCCGTCGGTCATCAAGATGGCCCCGATCTGCTCGACAGCGATGGTTGGGCCGACCTCATCAAGTCTGAAGCACCTGACGTGATCTACCACTTGGCGGGTTTCAGCGATGTGGGGGCCTCCTGGAAAGACCCCCAAACGTCATTCCGGCTCAACGCAGAGGGCACGTTGTCTGTTCTCGAAGCAGCTCGCCGGGCCGAGGTGAAACGCATCATCGTGGTGAGCAGCGCCGATGTGTACGGCATCGCGAGCCCGGCCTCGTTGCCGCTTCACGAATCGGCGCCGCTCCAGCCTCGGTCCCCCTACGGATCGAGCAAGCAGGCCGCAGAGGCCATCGCCCAGCAGTATTGTCGCGGCTGGGGTCTCGACGTCATCATCGTCCGCCCCTTCAACCACATTGGTCCAGGACAATCGGCCAACTTCTTCGCTCCGGCGATTGCGTCAAAGATTGCGAACGCCGAATTGGCAGGCGGTGGAGTCGTAACCCACGGCGACCTCAGCCCGGAACGCGACTTCACCGATGTTCGTGACGTCGTTCGCGCCTACCGACTCATCGCGAGTGAGGGGAAGATCGGTGCCACCTACAACGTGTGCACCGGCCGGGCCGTCGCGATGTCGACCATCCTCGACTCGCTGATCGAAGCATCCCATGTCCCGATCACGACCGAACCCGATCCTGAGCTCGTTCGCCCCGTCGACCTCCCCGTCCTTCGAGGCAGTTTCGCCGCTCTCCACGAAGACACGGGTTGGGAGCCGTCGATCCCGTTGAGCGACACGCTCAGCGACGTCCTTGCCGACGCTCGAGAACGTACCGGCGACATGACAACTGACACGACACAAGACCTCGATGCCACCAACAGCGGAGACACCACACCATGACTCGACGCGCACTCATCACCGGCCTGACCGGACAAGACGGCTCCTACTTGGCCGAGCTCCTTCTCGAGAAGGGTTACGACGTCTACGGCATGGTCCGGCGGTCGAGCACGGTGAACTTCGAGCGCCTCACTCACATCCAGGACGACCTGCAGATCGTTCAGGGTGACCTCCTCGACGAGAGCTCGCTCAGCGAGCTCCTCCGGCAGGTCAACCCAGACGAGGTTTACAACCTTGCAGCTCAGTCGTTCGTACAGACCTCGTGGCAACAAGCCGTACTCACCGGCGAGACCACCGCACTCGGCGTCACTCGAATCCTGAACGCCGTCAAGAACACCAACCGAGACATCCGCTTCTACCAAGCGTCGAGTTCGGAGATGTTCGGCAAGGTGCAGGCCGTTCCTCAGACAGAGGAGACGCCGTTCTACCCCCGCAGCCCGTACGGCGTTGCGAAGGTCTACGGCCACTGGATCACCGTCAACTACCGCGAGAGCTACAACCTGCACGCCTCGAGCGGCATCCTGTTCAACCACGAGTCACCTCGCCGCGGCCTCGAGTTCGTCACCCGCAAGATCAGCAACCATGTCGCCAGAATCAAGCTTGGCCTCACGAACGAGCTCCGGTTGGGCGATCTTCATCCCCAGCGCGATTGGGGCTTCGCCGGCGACTACGTCGAGGCAATGTGGCTCATGCTCCAGCAGGACAAGCCGGACGACTTCGTGATCTCCACCGAGGAAACACACTCGGTCCAGGAGTTCTGCGAGATCGCCTTCGGCCACGTCGGTCTCAATTGGCAGGACCACGTCGTCCAGGACGAGGCGTTCATGCGGCCCGCCGAAGTCGATCTCCTGATCGGTGACGCGACCAAGGCCAAGGAACAGCTCGGCTGGCAATCGAAGACCCCGTTCAACGATCTGGTCACGATGATGGTCGAGGGCGATCTCGACCTCGTCGCCCGCCAGCAACGAGAACTCACCTGACATGAACGGCGATTCCGTCGTCGTCATCTGCGGGGGTGTCGGTGCCGCTCGCCTCCTGCGCGGCCTGCTCCCTCGAGCCGGTTCCGATCTCACTGCCATTGCAAACGTCGGTGACGATCTGGAACTCCACGGTCTGCACATCAGTCCCGACCTCGACACGATCACCTACACACTGGCCGATGCAGTGTCTGCCGAGCGCGGTTGGGGCCTCGAGGGCGAAAGCTGGCAGGCCATGGAGATGGTCGGCCGCTACGGAGGCGTCGACTGGTTCAATCTCGGCGACCGCGATCTCGGCACTCACCTCTTCCGGACACACCGTCTCCGGCAGGGTGCCGATCTCACCACCGTGACCGCGGAGATCACCTCCGGCTGGGGTCTCGACATCCGGCTCATACCGGTCACGCATGACCGCCTCCGAACAATGGTCACCACCGTCGACGAAGGCGAGATCACGTTCCAGGAGTACTTCGTTCGACGCCAGCACGATGTCGCGGTCACCTCGGTTCGCTTCGATGGCGCGGCGTCCGCCGAGCCGGCCCCAGGTGTGATCGAGGCGATCACCGATGCCGCTCGCATCATCATCGCCCCATCGAATCCTGCGGTCTCCATCGATCCGGTGCTGGCCGTTCCCGGCGTGGCCGAGGCCCTTCGGGCCCGACGGTCTGATGTCGTCGCTGTTTCTCCGATCATCGGCGGCAAGGCCCTCAAGGGCCCGGCTGATCGACTCTTGAATGAACTCGGACGGGAGTCGTCGGTTGTTGGAGTGGCCGAGTGGTACGCCGATCTCGTCGGCACGCTGGTGATCGACACAGTCGATACCCAGTCCACAGCTGCCGTGCAAGCCGTTGGGCCGAGGGTGGTCGTGGCCGACACGATCATGGCTCAACCCGGCGTCACTGACTCGCTCGCCGCTCTGCTCCTGGACCCAGCACTCACAACCTGACCAGCGGAGCTGCGCCTGCCAGACTTCCCCCGTCGGAAGGGGCAGCACATGGCAGCTACAGATCTCATCGTCGAGAAGCAGAACATCGGAAACGTGCGACTGATCGAATCACCACTCGGTTCGAAGGAACCTGGACCGGGCCAGATCAAGCTCACGATCGACCAGTTCGGGATCACTTCGAACAACCTCTCCTATGCGGCCGCCGGCGACTTCCTCGGCTACTGGAACTTCTTTCCCAGCTCCGATCGTGGCTGGGGCATCGTCCCAGCGTGGGGATTCGCAACCGTCGTCCAGAGCGCCCATCCCGAGGTGGCAGTCGGTGAAGAAATCTTTGGCTTCCTCCCCATGGCCCGTCACCTGATCCTCGAACCTCACAACGTCGAGGCTGGGTGGTTCAGCGATCGATTCGAGCACCGCGCCGATCTTCACCCCTGGTACAACCGCTATTACCGGACCGACGATGACCCTGCGTCGGTAGCTGAGTTCCGCCATCTCCAACCCGTGTTCTGGGCGCTCTATATGACCGGTTGGATGTTGGCAGCAGAATTCGAGGCCAGCGGCGATTTTGGCGCCGATCATGTTCTCGTGGCCAGCGCGTCGAGCAAGACGGCGTACTCGTTCGCCGCATCGATGAAGGCACGATCGGGAGCCAGTGTGGCTCAGCCCGAGCTCGTTGGCTTGACCTCTACAACCAATGCCGCCTTTGTCGAGGAGCTCGGATGCTATGACCGAGTGCTCACCTATGACGATCTTGCTCTCGGCGAGCTCGGGGGAACGGCCGCGCTGGTTGACATGTCAGGCAACGCTGAGGTCGTCAGCGCGGTCCATCACGCGTTCACCGACCGACTGGCCGAGAGCATCCGCGTTGGAGCAACCCACCTGGGCTCCCGAGGGGACACCGAGGGTCTGCCCGGCCCCGAACGACGCTTCTTCTTCATTCCCGATGTTGCCGAGGTTCGTTCGGCACAGGTTGGCCATGCTGCCTATCACGCCTCGTTCGCAGAGGCCTGGGCCGCCTTCGCCGCCTGGGCCGATGGGTTCACGACGATCGACGAGGCCACCGGACCAGAAGCGATCCAAGGCGCCTATCTCGCCGCGCTCTCCGGATCTCACGACCCGGCGTCTGGCAAGATCCTGCGTTACTAAATGTCGGTGAGGTTGCTCAGGGAGGGAATGGTCGGCGGCGCCGGGATCTCAGCGCCCTCGGGAACCAGAGCCAGCGTGATGGCAGCGATGTCGCCCCGGAATTTGAAGTTGGCGAGATCCGACGTGACGATCACGTCGGGTTCGGAACCGCCCTCAGCGGAGATCGCGTTGTCCCAGTAGGCGATCTGCCAAGTCGCTGGCTCGCCGTTGCAGCCGTCAGCCTCGACGACTGCATCGCCGCCGACGCCGGGGCCCGGGGTGTAACCGTCGTCCGTGACCTCGCCACCAGTCGCCCGGAAGAAAGCATCGACGGTCGCGTTGTCTCCAGCCGCCGTTCCCCGGAACGGATGAATGTGGATCACACCGTCAGAGTGGGTGTGGATACCCTCGGGATCGGTCTGGTCGACGATCGGCGCCTGGAATGAATCACAGACATAGATGCCGTAGGCCGCGTGCCAGTGATCGGTCAGTGCCTCGGGGCGCACACCGGTGTTGGAGTCACGACTCATGGCCAGTGCACCAACGACGATCGCGCCGAGCAGCGTGACGCCAACCATCACCGGCAGAAACCACGAACGCCCCTGATCGGGATTCTTCACCGTTGTCACACGGACCGAATCCGGGTCGTTCTTGTTCCGAGATGCTTTGCCCACGACTGGCAAGGGTAGGGCGTTTCGACGAAAGCTCGCGTAATGTGCGCAGGTGCTTCCACGCCTCGAGATCATTCCCATTCCCGGCATGCCCGAGATTCAGCCCGGCGACGATCTCGCCGGAATGATCATGGACGCGTGCGAGGCCGAGCTCGGACTCGTCGACGGCGACGTCCTGGTGGTCAGCCAGAAGGTCGTCTCAAAAGCCGAAGGCAAGCTGGTCAAGGTCGATCCCGATGACCCGTTGTCGCACAAGCCCCTGGTCCTCGAGGAGTCGGTACGCGTGCTGCGACGGCGCGGCGACCTCATCATCAGCGAAACGAAACACGGCTACGTGTGCGCCAATGCCGGTATCGATCGCTCGAATGTCGCTCCAGACGTCGCGGCATTGCTCCCCGACGATTCTGACCGATCAGCTCGTCGTCTCCGCGACGCCATTCAGGGTCGGCAGGGCATCACGACCGCGATCATCGTTGCCGACACCTTCGGGCGACCCTGGCGTCGGGGGATCACCGACATCGCTCTTGGCTGCGCTGGTATCCAGGCAATCCTCGATTTACGCGGCACCGACGACGCCGTTGGTCGAGAACTCCATGTCACCGAGGTGTGCATCGTCGACGAATTGGCCGGCGCCGCAGAGCTGGTTCGGGGCAAGGCCACGGGCATCGCGGTCGCAGTGATCCGTGGTGTCAATCCCGACTGGTTCGGTGAGGGCAGTGTTGTCGGCGACGTCGTTCGATCGCCGGCAGAAGACCTCTTCCGCTGAGCGCTCGAGGCGCCTTCACCAGGGGTGGTCGGACCCGTCCCAGTTGATGAAACGACCACTGTCCGAGAGCTCGAGGGCATCGACCGTCGCAACAATGGCCGACGCCGATTCTGTCGGAGTCAGCTGGGCGGACGGCCCACCCATGTCTGTGCTGACCCAACCAGGGTGCAGCATGATCACGGCGATTCCCTCGGGTTGCAGCGCTGCTGCGGCCTTCACGCTCCACATATTCAACGCCGCTTTCGACACGCAGTAGCTGGTGTCGCGGCCCTTCGTCGCCGCGACCTGCATCGACCCCAGTTGCGAGCTCACGTTGAGAACCATCGGATCGTCACCAGCTCGGAGCAACGGGACCGCCTCCCGGGTGACGACCATCGGGCCAGTGGCGTTGATGCGAATCACTTCGGTGAACGGATCAGCGTCGACATCGAAGGGGCCGCGAGGACCATCGGCGAGGCCGAGAGCCCGAGCGTCTATGCCAGCGCAGTTGACAAGGAGATCGAGACTGTCCACCTGTTCGGCCAACGAGCGCAGCCCGCTGACGACGCTGGCCTCGTCACCCAGGTCGAGCCGGATCACGCCGGCTGGGTCGAGGGCAAGCAACGCTGCGGGTTCAGCAGCTCGGGCACTCCCCCACACCTCGTG
>CAZYLX010000195.1:0-6283 GCA_964648595.1 uncultured Acidimicrobiaceae bacterium | reverse complement strand
GTCACACATTACTGCGAGTATCGGCCCTGGTCAGCGCCGTTTACCGCCGCTTTCTTGGCGATTCGATACGGTGCCGTGATGGTTGATGACAGCGCGGTCTGCTACCGCCACCCCGATCGCCGAGCTGCGGTTGGGTGCCAGCGGTGTGATCGTCCGATCTGCTCGACGTGTATGACGTCTGCATCGGTCGGGTTCCATTGCCCAGAGTGCGCCAAGTCGGGAGCGCAAAAGGTCTATCGGGCGAGCGACCTCGGCTCGAAACCCACCCTGGTCTACGCCGTCATGGGGCTCTGTGTTGCGGCATTCCTGGGGCAGATGGTGACCGGTGGCGGCGACTGGTTCCGTGGATCGTTCTACGAACAGGGTGTCCTTTTCGGACCGTTCGTTGGCGATGGCGAGTACTGGAGGATGCTGACGTCGGGCTTCCTCCATGCCGGGATTCTCCACCTGGCGTTCAACATGTATGCCCTGTACATCTTCGGTCCAGCGGTGCAGCGGGCGGTCGGGTGGACGCGGACAGCCCTGATCTATGCCGGGGGCTTATTCGGTGGCTCTGCCGCTGTGCTGCTGTTCAACTGGAATTCGCCGACGCTCGGAGCCTCCGGGGCCGTGCTCGGTCTGGCCGGTGGGATGGCAGGGATCCTCTACGCGCAAGGCATCAACATTACGAAGACGTCGCTCGGCGGCCTCTTCTTGATCAATCTGGCGCTCCCGTTCTTCACCAACATCTCGTTCTGGGGACACTTCGGTGGCATCGCCGGCGGCTTCATCGTCGCGATGGCGATGTCGGCGTTCGATCGCCGGGCCGGTTCGTCGATGGAAGCGCGGAAGGGACTGTCGCCTGCGCTCGTTGCCGGAGGGCTGGTCGTTCTTGGGCTGATTGGGCTCGGTGTTCTGGGAGCGCGGTTGGCGCTCTCACCGATCTTCTGATCGTCGGCGGTACCAATTCATCCCAGCCGGTAGACGGAAATGTGTTGATCGCTGTCGGCGGTGAAAGGGCTCTCGTCCCAACCGGCGTAGCGCTCCGCCAACGACAGCCCGGCAAGAGCAGCAAACTGGTCGAGCTGTGAAGGCGTGGTCCACCGCAACAGCCATGGGCGCATCGTGATGCCGCCGTCGCTGATCTCGACGTGCTGGCCCTGAATGGTCTGCGCCTCGTGGTCGAGCATGGTCGCCGAGAGCACCAGATCATGGGTCGACATCCGCGACACGCCAACCGATTGCGGAGGCCCCTGGGCGAGAGACGCGCCCGTGATGGCCTCGATGACGATCACTCCGTCTGGATGCAGGATCGGCGCGAGCTGTTGCAACAAGGCAAGCTGCGCTTCTGCGGTGGGGAGGTTGAAGAGTGTGTTGAATGCGCAGATCGCTGCGCCTGCGAGCGGGCTCGGCCGGATGGGCAGGTTGGCCAGGTCGGCCTGCATCGTTGCGAGGCCCGGCGGGCATCTTCGCAGCATCGGTTCACTGGCATCGAGGCCGATCACGGTGCAACCAGCTGATTGCAGAGCGGGAACGAGGCGGCCACTTCCCACGCCGAGCTCGAGCACGGGCCCTTCGGCACAACGGGCAGCAACGAACCTCGCTGTCGCCTCGGCGTCGGTGATCGTGCCATACCAGTCGTCGTAGACGTCGGCGAAGCCGTCGCCGTACGTCGATGGTCCGAATCCTTCCATCACCCCTTGCTAGCAGCGCCATGCCCGGTCTTTGCAGTCGCTAGCCTTTTGGCATGCACTACCTCGACCACGCTGCCGGAACGCCGGTGCGCCCCGTCGCGGTCGATGCGATGATGCCGATGCTCACCACCGACTTTGGCAACCCTTCCGGTGCTCATCGTCTCGCTCGCTCAGCGAATCGAGCGCTCGATGATGCTCGCGAGACGATGGCAGAGGCGTTGGGTGTCGAACCTGGTGAGATCGTCTTCACCAGTGGTGGGACCGAGGCCGACAACCTGGCCGTGAACGGCGTCATCGGCGCTCGCGGTGGCGTGGCGGTCTGTTCAGCGATCGAGCATCACGCAGTTCTGGAGCCGGTCGAGCATCTCGGCGGCCTCGTGGCCCCGGTCGACAGGCGCGGTCTGGTCGACCTCGAGGTGCTGGCGGAGCTCTTGCGCTCTGCGAGCGAGCCCGTCTCCCTTGTCTCCGTGATGCTGGCCAACAACGAAACCGGTGTGATCCAACCGCTCGAACCCATTCGAGTCGTGATCGATGAGTACGCCCCCGGTGCGGTGTTCCACACCGACGCCGTGCAATCACTGTGCTGGGTCGACGTGGCAGCAGCGGCCGCATGTGTCGACCTGATTTCGGTCAGTGCCCACAAGTTCGGCGGCCCAAAGGGCGTCGGTGTGCTGGCCGTTCGCAATGGCATCACGCTGGCTCCGATGCAGCGCGGCGGGGGCCAGGAGAAGGGCCGTCGGAATGGCACACAGAATGCGCCAGGCATCGTCGCGATGACCGCGGCCGCCGCCGAAGTGATCGGTGGGAGGGCGGCGGAGATCGAGCGGGTCAGCGAGCTGCGCGACCGGCTTGCCGATGGTCTGCTGGCGACCATTCCTGACACCCACGAATCTGCCGTTCCCGCTGGCGCCGACCGAGCCAACAAGATCGCCAACATCTGCCATTTGGCCTTCGAGGGCATCGAATCGGAGGCCTTGCTCTTCCTGCTCGAGAAGGACCAGATCATGGCGTCGGCTGCTTCGTCGTGTTCGAGCGGGGCACAGGACCCGAGCCATGTCTTGGCGGCAATGGGTGTCGGCCGCGAGCTCGCCGCGGGGTCGCTCCGGCTGTCCCTCGGCCACACCTCGACCGCAGCTGACGTCGATGCGGCACTTGCCGCCGTTCCTGCGGCGGTCGCCCGACTTCGCGACCATGTCGGCTATGCGACCGCCGGCGTTCAAGATGGCAGCGGTGCAACATGACTCAGGTACTCGTTGCGATGTCGGGCGGTGTCGACTCTTCGGTCACCGCAGCGCTGCTCAAGGATCAAGGTCACGATGTTGTCGGTGTCACCCTGAAACTCTGGGGTGGGGAAAGCGACTCTGGATGCTGCTCGGTTTCTGACGTCGACGATGCCCGACGTGTTGCCCAACAGCTCGACATCGACCACCACGTATTCAACTTCGGCGACGACTTCGATCGCCACGTGATCGATCCGTACGTCGCTGCGTGGGACCGGGGAGAGACCCCGAATCCGTGCGTTGAGTGCAACCGCCACATCAAGTTCGACAAGCTGCTCGACCGTGCCGACGTGCTCGGCTTCGATGTGATTGCTACTGGCCACCACGCTCGCGTCAGCGAGCACGCCGATGGCACCCGGCGCATCGCCCGAGGGGCTGATCAGGCCAAGGACCAGTCCTACGTGCTCCACATGCTCGGCCAGGAGCAACTGCGTCGGCTCCTGCTTCCTGTCGGCGACATCACGAAGGAACGCGTTCGCGAGTTGGCAACCGAGCTCGGATTACGGACGGCTGACAAGCCGGACAGCCAGGACGTGTGTTTCATCCACTCGACCGGAGGCCGCAAGGCGTTCCTGGGCGATCGGATCGCTCTGCGCCCTGCGAAGATCGTCGATACCGAAGGTGTCGAAGTCGGTCGAGCAGAAGCGGTCCAGCTGGTCACGATCGGACAGCGAAAGGGCCTCGATCTCGGAGGCAGCCCCGAACGACGCTTCGTTGTCGACATCGACCGGAACAACGATGTCGTCACGGTTGGTCCGCTGGAGGCGACGCTCACCGATTCATTGGATCTTGCCCAATTCGAGTGGACCGCAGGGGTTTCCACCGGCGCCATCACCGTGCAGACGTCGGCCCACGGTGACCCGGTCGCTGCGACCTTCGATGGCGTAACGGTTACCTGGGCTCAGCCCCATCGACGAATCGCTGCCGGCCAGTCTGTTGTGGTCTACGACGGCGATGAGGTCGTCGGCGGCGGCATCGCTGCGTGATCTCGCCCGCCGGTCATCGCGAGTCGAGGACGGAACGACTTCGGGCCAAAGATCATCAAGCCGCTGCTCAGATCCTGGCGCGAGGCGGAACTGTCGGGTTGCCGACCGAAACCGTGTACGGCCTGGCCGGTGACGCCGCCGACGATCTCGCAGTTGCCAAGATCTTCGCGGCAAAGGGTCGCCCCGCCGGTCACCCTCTGATTGTCCATGTCGCTTCGATCGATGGCGTGCCTGCCTGGGCCGACGTTTCCGATCGGCGCGTGCAGGCCTTGGCCGATGCGTTCTGGCCCGGCCCCCTCACGCTCATCTTGCCAAGGACGGACCTCGTCTCGCCCTTGGTGGTCGGTGACCGAGCAACGGTCGGCGTGCGGGTGCCCGACCACCCCGTGGCTCGAGCAGTCCTCGATGCGTTCGCCGAGATCGGTAGCGGGGGCGTCGCCGCGCCGTCGGCCAATCGCTTCGGGCACGTCAGCCCGACAACGGCCGACCACGTTCTCGACGACCTTGACGCACGGATCGACGCGGTGATCGATGGAGGAACGTCGACCGTTGGTGTCGAATCGACGATCATCGAACTGGTTGGTGAGGTCGGCACGTTGCTGCGGCCAGGCGGCGTCTCTGGTCGACAGATCGAGGCGGTGCTCGGAGAGCCCCTCGTCGACGGTCGGGGCGGAGCGTCTCGAGCGGCCGGGATGATGGCGTCGCACTACGCCCCTAGAGCCAAGGTCGTCGTCGTTGATCGCGAGTTGGTTGATCGCGAGTTGGTTGGTGACTCGAACGGCGACGTCGCCGTCGTCGGTCCCGTCGACACCGCCGGCCTCGAGCCCGCCCTCTCGCTGTGGCTTCCCGATGATGCTGCGGAGTACGCAGCAGGCTTGTACCGAGCGCTTCGAGCTGCCGATGCGTTCGGCGTCGAGCGCATCGTCGTTGTCCCACCGACGACGGGGCCACTCCTCGATGCGGTGCTCGACCGGCTGGCGAAGGCCTCGGCCTGACAGTACGTTCGTCACAGGTCTCTGGAGGGAGCACAAATGCGGCGAGTTCTTGGTCTTTTTGTCTTGGTGATGGTGTTTGCCGGGGCGTGCGGCGGAAGCGACGACTCGCTGGCGGAATCGACCAGCGATGTCTCCGAGGCGATCGCCGGCGGCGACGAGGAGGAGGCAGCCGAGGCGATCGAGGACCTCACCGAGACTCTGGAAGAGGTGCAGGAGGCCGAAGGCGGGGGAGGGGCATCGCTGACGATCGGAAGCGAGACCTACACGTTCGACTCGGTGTTGTGCGCCATTGGCGAGGAGGAGACTGGGCAGGAAGGCGCTGAGTTCGTCTTGTCGGCGATCCAGGACGGAACCCAGCTGTACTTCAGTATCGATTCGTTCGGGCACTCGGTCTCGCTCGAGGACATCGAGGACTTCGAGAATCCCAGCGTGAGTTGGTCGAGTCGCGGGGAGGACCTCATTCAGGTCGACGGGACGTCAGCCTCGGGCGAGGCGGGCTTCATCGACGGAACGACCGACAGCTTCGACGAGCAGCAAGGCTCGTTCGAAGGCACTTGTCCCTGAACGATCGGAACGAACCGAGCCCGAGACCTAACATGTCGGGATGGCCAGCCACTATCCCCCCGTCGGTGATGTCGAACCAATGAACGCCAGCCGTTCCATCGAGGACGAACGAGCGCACCGCAAGACGCAGTGCGCCATCGGCTACCGGATCTTCGGAGCCAATCGATGGGGCCAGCTCGGCGATGGGCACATCAGCGCCCGAGACCCCGAGTTCACCGACCACTTCTGGGTGCTCGACTACGGCGTGCCGTTCACCGATGCAACGGTCGGTTCGCTCGTGCTCGTCGGCCCGGATGGTCGGGTGGCTGAAGGGGTCGCAGGTTCACCGAAAGGTGCTCCGAACATCGCCGGCTACAACATCCACTGGCCGGTGTTGTCCGCCAGGCCCGATTGCATCAGCGCAGCGCATACCCACACCGGGTTTGGCACGCCGTGGTCGGCCAATGTCGAACCGTTCCGAGCCATCAGCCAGGAATCGACCTCGTTCGTTTTCGATCAGTCCTTGTTCGATGATGAGGAGGTCGAGGTGCTGACTGTCGACGGCGGCGAGCGGATCGCCAAAACCATTGGCGCAACAAAGCTGTGTATCTTGCGCAATCACGGCCTCCTGACGGTCGGCCAGAGTGTCGAGGAAGCGGTCGGTTGGTTCGTCCTTGCCGAGCGCGTGGCCGAGGTGCATGTCAAGGCACCAAATGGCAAGGCGATCAGCAACGAAGCAGCCAAGATCGCGGCGTCGACCATGTCTGACCACGAGGTTGGTTGGCGCAGCTTCCACTGGCTCGCTC
>CAZYLX010000194.1:0-6368 GCA_964648595.1 uncultured Acidimicrobiaceae bacterium | reverse complement strand
AGAGCGGCCTGCTCCGTGTCCGCGAATTCCACATGAAGGACTCGTACTCGTTCGACATCGACGAGGCCGGCCTCGACCGTGCGTTCGACGCTCACGATGTCGCCTACCGCAAGATCTTCGAGCGCATCGGCGTGCCGGCGTTCGGTGTCCAAGCCAGCTCCGGCGCCATGGGCGGCAACGCTTCGGTCGAGTTCATGACCCCCTCCGACGCAGGCGAAGACGACGTCGTCCGTTGCCCCTCGTGCGATTACGCAGGCAACGTCGAGAAGGCAACCTCGACCCTCCCCGTCATCGAGGATGGCGAAGCGATCGAGCTCGAGAAGTTCGCAACCCCAGGTGTCCGGACCATCGCCGCGCTCGAGGAGTTCGACGGTGGCGCAGCTGCCACTCACCAGCTCAAGACGCTCGTGATGGCGCTCGACGACACAATCACCCTCGTGGTGGTTCGGGGTGATCATCAACTCAACACGCAGAAGTTGGCCGACGTCACCGGCGCCATCAACATTCGCCCAGCAGAGGTCGACGAAACGGTCGCCGTACTCGGCGCCCGGCCTGGCAGCCTCGGTGCGGTCGGCGTGACCGATCTTCCTGTCATCGCCGATCTCGCTGTCGAAGGCCGGGTCAACATGACCACCGGCGCCAACGACGACGATTGGCACTACCGAGGCGTAAGCGTGGAACGGGATCTCCATGTCGAGAACTTCGTCGACTTACGCCAGGTCGAGGCGGGCGAGGCCTGCCCGGTGTGCGGCACCGCGCTCTACGTGGTTCGCTGCATCGAGATCGGCCACATCTTCAAACTGGGCACGACCTACGCCGACACGTTCGGTGTCACCGTGGCCGACCCCGACGGCAAAGTCGCTCCCGTGCAGATGGGCAGCTATGGCATCGGGATCGGCCGCAACATGGCAGCCGCCGTCGAAGCGAACCACGACGACAAGGGCATCATCTGGCCAGTGTCGATCGCTCCGTTCGAGCTCGTCATCACTCTGATGCGCACCGATGAAGAGACACTGACAGCAGGCAACCTCCTCTACGGTGAGCTCAAGAAGGCTGGCGTCGACGTCATCATCGACGACCGTGAAGCCCGTGCCGGAGTCAAGTTCGCCGATGCAGAGCTGATCGGGTTCCCTTACCGGATCACCCTCGGCCCACGAGGCTTGGCAAACGGCGAAGCCGAAGTCACAAAACGCTTGGGCGGCGAGACCACAAACATTCCCCTCGGCGAGGTCGCTGCCACCCTGGTCCCACAGATCAACGCAGCGCGCGATCATGGTCGACATGTCTGATCGCTCCACTCCCGAAGTCAACGCTCCGTTCCAGCGCCACCCTGCCCGCTTCTTCGACGACCTCGACGCAGCGGCGGCCGCGATCGTCCGGCACCTCGATGCCCCCAGCGGCCACTTCGACCGCCTGAGCCAGCAAACTGATCCGCAACGCATCACCGCCGACGACATCGTTGCCTGCTCGATGCTCGAGTATCCGGTTCCTGCCCCGGCGGCGGCCTGGATCCTCAGCGCTGAGGGCCAGTGGCTGACCACCGAGATTCTCGCCGACATCCCCCACGACGAGGATCTGTGGAGCTGCGGGCCTGCGAGCATTCTGCGAGCTGCAGATCTCTTCCAACTGTTGCGGTCACCCACCTCGCAACTATCGGACGATCATGAAACATCGGCGCTTGGTCAGGCAACAGCGACCCGGCTGCTGGCAGCAAAGCGGCCTCGCCTGGTTCCGATCGACGATCGGCAGATTCGTCAAACCTTGCGTTACCCGAAAGATGCCCTCTGGTTCCGACGCTGGCGAGACATCATGGACGACGAGCTTCTCGGGTTGGCCAGAACGGCCCGCCACTTGGCTGGATCCGATCGGCCCGCGGCAGTGAACCTCAGCGAGCTGCGGGTCCTCGACATCGTTGTTCGCAAACGAGCGAAACAGCGCCATCGCTAGTCACCATCGACGAGATCGGTGACGGCGTCGCGGAGCTCATCGAGCGGTGTGTCGACCAGCACTGTGTCCTCGACGCTGTCGTCGTCGACCATCAGCCAGGCCAAGACCCCGAGGAACGCCCCGATCAAGGGGAAGACGAAGAAGACCCAGAGCTGCGTAACAGCTTCGCCGCCGGCGAAGATGGCCATTCCGAAACTGCGAGCCGGATTCACCGACGTGTTGTCGATCGGGATGCTGACGAGGTGGATCAGTGTCAGCGTGAAACCAATCGCCAAACCTCCTGCCGCGGCCGGGAATCCCTGATTCGTCGTCGACAGGACGACGAACATCAAGACGGCAGTCAGCACGACCTCGGCGATGATCACCGATCCGATGGCGTAGTAGCCGTTCTCCACGCCGTACAGGTTCACGGAGAAGTTCGAGACGTCGGCATCGAATCCACCGAGGCCGCCCCGAGCCATGAGAAGGATCACCAACCCGCCGAAGGCGGCCCCTGCAAGTTGCGCCGCCCAGTAGATCGGGACCAGGGCTGTGTCGATCTTGCGCATGATCGCCATGCCGAGTGTGACCGCCGGGTTGATGTGGCAGCCCGAGACAGGGCCGACCGCGTAGGCGGCAATCATGAGGGCAAGACCGAAGGCAAGCGACACGCCGAGGACGCCGACACCACCAACGCCGGTGTCGAGCACAGCGGTTCCAGGGCCACCCAACATCAGGATGAACGTGCCGATGAACTCGGCAGCGAAGATTCGACCTCTTGTCACAAGTTACTCCTTGGTTGCGCAGCGCGAGCGAAGCATACATTTCTGCACAACGGCACCGGCCCTTCTCGTTCTGTGCCCGTTCGACACTCGGTATCCGAAGCGTTCACCAACCCAAGCTCGGAGGCGGTGCGACGACCGAATGGGATATTCCACCCATCAAGGAAATTTGGCCGATCGACGATGAAGGTCGTGTTGCGAGACGTCCAGAACTCTGCACCTCGCTGGTGCTGCTCGTCGACGAGATGTGACGTTCCCGATCGCGTATCGGGCCCTCGGGCCCGTACGGGAGTCGGGCCTTCAGCTATGCCGCCGCTCGCTGAAGGCCCGCTCCCAATGCCGATCCAAGAGCAACAACAGCGGAACCGACAGTGGCCACTCGACGTCTGCCCCTCGTAGCCTCGCGACCATGGCAAAGGAGCTGCGGTCATCGGTGGAGTGGCGTCGCCGTCTCGAGCTCCTGCTAGGGATCCCGGGAACCACCGGCAACGACGTCCGCGTTCTGCGCAACGGCGACGAGATCTTCGAATCGATGCTCGACGCGATTGGCAACGCCCGGCGAACGATCGACCTCGTCACGTTCGTGTTCTGGAAAGGCGAGATCACCGAACAGATCACGGCTGCCCTGGTCGACCGAGCGAACGACGGCGTCAGAGTCCGACTGCTCCTGGACACCTTTGGGTCGCGACACATCGCAGTCGATCAGGTCGAATCGATGCGTGAGTCCGGCGTTGATCTGCGCTGGTTCCGACCGATCGAAGCCGCAGAAGGAAAACGCCTCACCCGCGTGAACCGACGCACCCACCGCAAGGTTCTCGTCTGCGACGAACGCATCGGGTTCACCGGCGGCGTCGGCATCGCCCAAGAGTGGGTGGGGAACGCGTCGTCGAGCAGCGAGTGGCGCGACACGCACTTTCGAGTGGAGGGCCCAGCCGTCAACGGGCTGCACGGAGGATTCGTCGACAATTGGCTCGAGACCGGGCCACTCGAGATCGACGAGGCGTTCGACTTCTTTCCCGAGCTACCGGCGGCCGGCGCTTCGACGGTTCAGGTCATCCGAGGAGCGGCCGAAGCCGGCAGCAACGACATCGCCAACCTGTTCGAGATCCTCTTCCGCGAAGCCGAGGATCACATCCGGATCACCACCGCCTATTTCAACCCCGACGACGAGGTCGCCGCCATGCTGGTCGACGCGGCACATCGGGGGGTCACCGTCGATGTATTGGTCCCCGGCCAGCACGCGGACAAGCGGTTCGTCCAGATCGTCGGCGAGGCCCGGTATGCACAGCTCCTGCACGCCGGGATCAACATTCGGGTGTACGACGCAACAATGTTGCACGCCAAGATCGTCACCGTTGACGGTGTCGTGGCGTCTGTCGGCTCCGCCAACATCAACCAACGCAGCATGCAGTACGACGAAGAGCTGAACCTCGTGATCCTCGATGCCGACATCGTCGCCGAACTCGACGCCGACTTCGCCGACGACGTCGCTTCCAGCACGACGATCGACCCGAGCGAATGGGCAGCACGGGGCCCCTTCCAACGGGCGGCAGAACGCGCGGCATCGGTGGTTGCCGATCTGATCTGACGGGACTGCTACGAACGACCCGGCCAACAGCAGTGCAGTTAGCCTCGATTCGTGCCGTCCCGTCTCCCCGTCGTTCTCGCCGCGCTCGTCGCTGCCGCAGGCCTGATCTTGGCCGCCTTGGCGCTCACGGCGACCGCCGACAACGACGAAGCCACCGAGCTCCCACCGCGCTCCACGTCTGGCCCCACCTCCACCTCAGGAGTTGCGGTCGATGCAAGCACGACAGCACCACCAACGACCGATGCGGAGGTGAGCTCGACCGCCACGACCAGCTCGTCGACAACGAGCAGCACCGAGGCAACCACATCCACGACCGAACCGCCGCCCGAGCGAAACCTGCTCGGCGGCGACAGTCCCGAGGACGGCCTGATGCCCGACCTCGTCTGCTTCGATCTCCAAGCCGCTCAGGACGAGGTCCAAGACCACGGCGTGTTCTTCTCCAGGAGTGAGGACGCAAGCGGCAACGGACGCCGACAGCTGTGGGATCGCAACTGGGTGGTCATCGACCAGGACCCGGCGCCAGGAACCCCGATTGGTGAACGAGACGCCGTCTTCTACGTGCTCAAAGACGACGAACCACACGGCTGCTGAGAGAACACCATGACCATCCCGCTCCGAGCCGCGCCCACGCCGGCCAATCCCCGCCACAGCGAACGCAACGCGACGGCCTACCTCGCCTTTCTCGGCATCCTTCTGGCGTTCGGGATCGACGTTGCCCTTCCGGCGTTCGACGAAATCGAAGCAGACCTGAGCAACGGGGGCGCTTCGATCTCTCTGATCGGCACCCTGTACTTCCTTGGCATGGCGGCCGGCCAGGTCATCTACGGCCCTGTCGCCGACCGGTTCGGGCGCAAGCCGGCGTTGCTGTTCGGACTTGCGCTGTACGCGGCAGGCGCGCTGGCCTCCGCATTGGCCCCGACGTTTGGCTTCCTTCTCGGCGCTCGGCTCATCTGGGGCCTTGGCGCCGCAGCCCCTGGAGCCCTCAGAACTGCCATCGCTCGCGATCTGTTCGAAGGCGATCAGATGGCCCGCATCGTCACAGCGGTCACTGCAGTGTTCATGATCGGGCCGATCTTCGTACCTCTCGTCGGCCAGCTGATCCTGTCGGTCGCCCCTTGGCCGAGCGTGTTCTTCGCAGCCATGGCGATGGCAGTGATGGCGATCGCGTGGACGCTCTGGTTCGGCGAGTCGCTTCCCGACGAGCATCAGCGCCCGCTGCGAGTCCGCCCGCTCGTCACCGCCGCTGCGCTCGTGTTCCGCACGCGAGTCACGATCGGCCACATCCTGGCCCAGACTTTTTCAGGGGCTGCTTTCTTCATCTTCCTCGGGAGCTCGCAGCCGATCATCGACCGGATCTACGGACGCGAGGAGCAATTCGTGTTCTTCTTCGGTGGCGGTGGCCTGCTGATGGTCGTGGCGCTCGTCATCAACAACAGACTCATCGCCAGGCACGGCGCTCGGCGAATGGTTCTCGCCGTTTCCGCGGCCTTGGTCGCGATCACCGCTGTTGGCCTCGTCGTCACGCTCCTCAGCGACGGTCATCCATCGATCTGGGTCTGGTTTGCGTTCGTCGCGATGGCAAACGCCATGATCACCACGATCACGCCAATGTGTTCGGCGCTCGCCCTTCAGCCCATGGGTGCCCTCGCAGGGACCGCCTCGTCCATCCTCGGCGTGGTGACCCTCGCTGGAGGAGCGGTTCTCGCTGCTGTCGTCGATGGGCAGATCGATACAACCGTTACGCCGATGGCTGTCGGCTACGCCCTCTTTGCGCTTGCCTGCGCCGCGACGTTGCGGTGGGCCGGCGACCCGAGCCCGCATCCTCACTGAGCTGACCGGTCACGTGGGACACAGTTCCGCGGTTGTTCAGGATTCAACGGAAGCCGACACCACCATCGCCAGTTGAATGGGTGGCCTACGCAAGCACGTGCGGCGACGACCTCATGGGGGATCATGACAACCATCGACGTGGACAGCGACGACAGCGTCGATGACGAAGCCGAACCCCCTATCGGGGCCAAGCTCAAGCACCCGCGGGCAGTCCGATGGATGCACTGGATCAACTTCCCGCT
>CAZYLX010000193.1:0-6414 GCA_964648595.1 uncultured Acidimicrobiaceae bacterium | reverse complement strand
CAGCTCGTTGCGGGGCGTTGTCACGCTCGGAGGCGGAGCTTCGGGAGCGGGCGTGTTCCCGGCAACCGACAGCGTCACCACGGCGAGGCCGGCGACGAACACGGCCCCGATCGCTGGCCAGATCGACCGCCATGGGCCCCGGCTGGGCTTCAGGGCCTCGCCTGCTTCGGCTTCGCCAGTTGACAGGGAAGCGACAGGATCGAGGATCTCGACATCACGTCCGGAGCCCGGCTCGACGAGCAACCCGTCGTCGCTTCGACGGGCCATGCCGGGATCAGGCTCCAGCAGGTGTGGGGACGTCGGCCCGCTTGATATCGAGGCCGAGTTCGCTGAAGTTCTCGATCGGGCGGTTGTAGCCACGATCGAGGTGGTGAGTTCCCGTGATGGTGGTGGTGCCATCGGCCGCAGCAGCGGCCAACACGTAGGCGAATCCGCCGCGGATGTCCGGCACGACGACGTCGGTGCCCTTCAGCGCGGCCTTGCCCCGAACCACCACCGAACACGGCGTCGTCGAACCGACGAATCGGGAGTCGATGCTCCCGAGTGCAGTGTTGTACATCTCGATTTCGGCGCCCATTTTGTTGAGGGCCGGGACGTAGGTGAAGCGGTTCTCGTACACCGTCTCGTACATCACGGATAGTCCGTTGCACTGGGTGAACAATGCGACCATCGGCGACTGCCAGTCGGTCATGAATCCTGGATGGGTGTCGGTCTCGACTGCGGTCGGGCTCAGCGTCTCAGCCCACGCCGACACCGATGAATCGGTGATGTCGAAGCGGGCTCCCATGCCGTGCAGCGTGCTGATGGCGGTCACGAGTCGCTCCTGGCTGCACCCGTGGACCCGGACCTCGCCGCCGGTGATCAGGCCGGCCACCAGGTAGCTGAATGCCTCGATTCGGTCACCTTGGAGGCGATGTGAAGCGCCGAGCAGCTCGTCGACGCCGTCGATGATGAAGCGACGGTTCGGACGCATCTCGATTCGTGCTCCCATGCGCTGCAGGAACAGGGCGAGCTCGATCACCTCTGGCTCGGTGGCGGCACCATCGAGCACCGTGCGGCCCTTGGCGAGGCACGCGGTCATCAAGACGGTCTCGGTTGCCCCGACCGATGGGTACGGGAGCACGATGTGGGCGCCTCGAAGCTCGCCGGCCTTGGCCTCGAGCCCCTCATCGGTGATGGTGATCTCAGCGCCCATCTGCCTGAGAGCATTGATGTGGAAGTCGATTGGCCGAGCGCCGATGTCATCGCCGCCGACGAGGGGAACGAATGCTTCGCCGACACGGTGGAGTAGCGGGCCGACCATCAGAATGGGGATGCGGTTCATTCCGGAGAATCGAAGCGGCACTCGGCTGGAGTTGATGGGCAGGGGATCGACGGTGATCTTGCCGTCTTCCTTGTTCACCACACATCCCAGCGCCTCGATCATCGAAATCGTGATGTCGACGTCGCCAACATCGGGAGCGTTGCTGATCGTCGACGGAGTGCGGCCAAGCATGGACGCAACCAAGTGCTTCGTGATCCCGTTCTTCGAACCGCGAACCGCAACATCTCCCCGGAGGGGACCCGAGGGGTTGACGATCCAAGCCGGCGTGGTGTTGGTTGCTGATTCCATCGGCCGCAAGGCTACTTCGCTTGCCTGGCCGGGAGAGGTTGCCCTAGTGGATTGAACCCGTCGCTCTGGACAGCCTGTTCGCCAGCCGGTTCAAAGGATGAAGGGCTCCGAGTTCGCGTCGAGAACCGAGGTCAGGATGCGAGATCACCTCCTGCAGCTCGAATGCGATGTCGAACAAGAGGAGTCGGTCGTCCAAGTGGGGAATGCCGAAGAGGTCAGGCAGGTCGGCCGACAGCCAAGCGAGAACGTCGCTGTAGTCAGCGGATCGTTGCTGTTGAGCGGCCGGTTCTGGGACGTGAGCGAACGGATAGCGGCAGTAGCGGGCGATGGAGTCGACGTCGAGTTCGGCTGGGGCACCGCGGCACCATTCGAAGTCGAGCAGCGCGGTGATCTGCCTGCCGTCCCACAAGATGTTCTCGAACGTCAGGTCTCCGTGAATGAGGTGAGTGGTCGGGAAATCCTCGACCAGCGTGGCCCGCTCCGACACCGAGGTCTCGATCAGGTCGAGTAGGCGCTGATCGATGTCAACCGAGCGGCGCAGTTCACCGATGGCAAGCCAGAGCGGTCGCAGGGTTGGACCGCTGCCGTCATCGAGAAGGTGGGTGCTGCGCCGCAAAAGCGGGACAGTCGACGGCACGGGCGTGTGATGCAGATCGTCGAGTGCCTCGGCGAGTTGGGCGATGGCGAACCGACGGTCGCGAGGTGACATTGCCGGCCAGCATCGAGACAACGGCTCGCCTGGCCGGCGAGCGACGATCAGGTAGTCGGCGCCGATGTCGCCGCCGTGGCCGAGCACTCTCGGAGTCCATGACCGGATCGGCAGCTCAGCACACAACGCCGCTTCGCGACGCAAGCGTTGGTTGGGTTCTCGGTTGACCCGCACGACGTAGTTGCCGCACATCAGGACTTCGTTTCGGGTGCTGTTCGCCCGCACAACCTCACCGTCGATCGGTAGCCCTGCGTGCTGCAGTGCACGGCGGGCCCTGGTGATGGCGAAGGGGTCGGTGACGCGGTCCATGAGAAGAAGAGCCCTCGGGAAGGCCCGAGACTCCCTGTGACTATCGACGCAAATTCGCCGGTCTTGATGAGTTGGATGTCTGTTTGGTGCCGGCAGCGACGAACGCCGATGCTCAGCGATTGGCCTCGAGAACGGCGTCGCTCAGCGATGGCCATGCTTCGGCTGCCCATGGGCCGAACTCTCGATCAGCGAGGGCGACCGTCGCGATCTCGGCGATCGGATCCACCCAGAGCATGGTGCCAGCCCGTCCGAAGTGGCCGAACGTCAGGGGGGAATTGCTCGCCCCGGTCCAATGGGGGTGCTTCAGGCCCCGGATCTCGAAGCCGAGGCCCCATGGATTGGGGTCTTGGCGGCCGAATCCTGGGAGGATCCCGCCGAGCTCAGCGAATTCGGGGGTGGTCGCTTCTGCCAACGTTGCTGGGGCGACCAGGGTCGGAGCGAGCAGTTCGAAGGCGAAGATCAGCAGATCGTTCACGCTGGACACCATTGCATGGGCCGGTGAACCGCGTAACTTCGTTGATTCGAGACCCAAGGGAACGACAACCGCCTCGTAGAGATACTCCGCAACGGAGAATCCGGTGGCCGCGCTCAGCAGTTCGCCGAGCATCTCGAATCCAGCGTTCGAATAGATGCGACGTGTGCCTGGCTCGGCAACGAGCTCGCGCCGGTCAGGATCGACACCGCCGGCGTGAGCAAGCAGATGGCGGATCGTGACACCAGGAAGTTGGGCCTCGTCGTCGAGGGCCAGCGATCCTTCTTCAACGGCGATCAGGACGGCGTAGGCGAACAGCGGTTTTGTGATGGAGGCCAACGCAAACGAGCGCTCGACAGGGCCGTGACTCCCACCTGAGCCATCGATGCCGCACCAGCCGGCGGCGGCCGTCGGCACCGGCCACCCGTCGACGGCAACGAGTGGGTCCTCGTTGTTCCCACCGACCATGGCTCCAGCGTTGCTGCTCACGTTGCGACCGTAGCGCTCCTCAACAGCGGGAAGCAGTTCGCCCGTACGTCAACGTCGAAGGCGAAAGGCGACGCTCGCATCGGGCAGTTGACGGTCGCTGGGTTCCCCGAACCGGTGGATGTCGCCGATCTGACACGGGTCGAATCTGTCATCATCGCGTTGAACCTCTGACGCTGAAGACTCGAGCTGATGAGGCATCCGGCCGGTCCGGAGCCGAGGTCGGTACCCTGGCCAGCTCTATGACTCGACCTTTCGCCGACTTGGGCGTAGCACCACCGATCGTCGAGGCATTGGCCACTCGAGGTTTCGACACGGCCTTTGCCATCCAAGACCTCAGCATCGAAGACGCGCTCGCGGGCCGCGACATCTGCGGGAAGGCCCAAACGGGAAGCGGCAAGACGCTGGCGTTCGGCATTCCTTCAGTCCAACGACTCGCAGCTGGTGAGAAGGGGCAGGTGCGGTCCTTGATGCTCATGCCGACCCGTGAGCTCGCCAACCAGGTGTTCGATGAGCTCGCTCCGTTGTGCAAGGCCATGGGCCTCACTCCGCTCGCCGTCTATGGCGGAGCCGACATCGACAAGCAGATCAGCGCGCTCAACAAGGGCGTCGACATGATCATGGCGACCCCTGGCCGCATGATCGACCTCCTGGATCGTGGCGCAGTGTCGGTCAAGGGCGTGGAGATCGTTGTGCTCGACGAAGCCGACCGGATGGCCGACATGGGCTTCATGCCGCAGGTCGAGTGGATTCTGCGTCGCATCGAAGGCAATCACCAGACGTTGCTGTTCTCGGCCACTCTCGATGGGGCGATCGACACCCTCGTCACTCGTTACCAACACGATCCGGTGCGTCACGAGGTCGAGGCCGACGAGGTCACGGTCGAGCAGATGACCCACCGATTCATCACGGTGCATCAGATGGACCAAGCCAAGGTTGCTGCGGCCATCATCAATGCCTCGAACCGCACTCTGATTTTCTGCAACACCAAGCGGATGTGTGACCGGCTCGCTGATGATCTCGAGAGCCAAGGTGTCTCGGCCGAGCCCATCCACGGCGACCTCCGGCAACGCCAGCGTGAAAAGGCGCTCTCCGCGTTCTCCGAAGGCAAGATCCAAGCCCTCGTTGCCACCGACGTTGCCGCCCGCGGTATCCACGTTGATGATGTCGACGTAGTCGTGCACTTCGATCCACCGGACGATCACAAGACGTACCTCCATCGTTCGGGTCGAACGGCCCGCGCCGGCGGTTCCGGTCTCGCTGTGACGTTCGTGCTGTGGAATCAAGAGCTCGAGGTGAAGCGCATGCAGAAGCGCCTTGAACTCGACATCCCCATCGTCGAGATGTTCTCGAACGACGCCCGACTCCAAGATCTCGTCAGCTGGGACCCGACGGCCAGTTGAGCGACTCCGGGGTGTCGGACCCCTGGGAGATCGTGCGGGCCAGCGAGCTCGCAGAAACGCCGTCGACCCGCGCTGCGCGCGGCGCGTGGTACACGCCTCGTGAAGCGGCCGAGTCCATCACGGCGCTGGCCTTTGGAGCCGACGGCTCGGCGCCATCACGAACGGGCGTGCCCCGCTTCGTGGTCGACCCAACCTGTGGTGGCGGGGCGTTTCTGCTCGCATCGCTCGATGCCTTCGTTGCTCGCGGTGTGTCGCCGGTCGAAGCCCTGGGGCGAATCGGTGGCCTCGACATTGACGCGGGAGCTGTTGCTGTTGCTCGCAACGTCATCGGCCACTGGGGCCGACAACACGGTGTCTCACCCGAGGCAATCGAGAAAGCAGCCACGGCTGTCCAGGTAGGTGATGCGCTCGCGCCATGGCCCGAATCCTGGCCAAAACTGGACCTCATCATCGGCAATCCGCCGTTCGCATCACCATTGCGTTCATCGGCAGGGCCGGCCGGGCTTCCGCCTGCAGCCGTCGCATTTCGAGACCGGCATCGGGCGGAACTCGGCCCCTACGCCGACCTCGCTGCGATTCATCTGCTCAATGCGGCGGAACGAGTCGATGAACAACGCGGACGTCTGGCCCTCGTCCTGCCGCAATCCATCCTGGCTGGGCGCGATGCCGCGCCGTTACGGGAGTGGATCGAGATGCACCTGCCGGTTGAGACCATGTGGATCACCGACGAACGGATCTTCGATGCCAGCGTCCGCGTGTGCGCCCCTGTCCTGGCGCGAGGCCCGGCCTCGGCCGCGCCAAGGGTCGGTAGCCGATCCTGGGCTGATCTCGCAGCCGACGTTTGTGGCCTCCCGAGCGACGGGATCAAACCCGATGCGGAACGCCTCGGTTCGATGTGTTCCGCAACGGCGGGCTTTCGTGATGAGTACTACGGCCTGGCCGCCGCCTGTGTCGAGGGAAGTGAAGGCGATACTCGTTGTCGGATCGCCACGGTCGGATCGATCGATCCTTTGGAGTCTCATTGGGGCAGCGCCTCGACCCGGTTCGCGAAGAAGCGATGGGATCGACCGGTGGTCGAGGAGGCTCAGCTTCCTGATGGGATTCGATCCTGGTTCGAGCGCCAACGCCGACCAAAGCTGTTGCTCCCGACGCAGGCTCGAATTCTCGAACCTTTCGTCGACCGCTCTGGTTCGATCATTCCCGTCACCCCGCTCGTCTCGATCTTCGCCGAGCCGGAGGACCTCGATCACGTCGCTGCGTTGTTGCTCGCACCGAATGTGGTGGCATGGGCCGCTCGCCGCTCTCGATGGCTCCCCTCCAGATGAGCCTGCACCGAGCGGGCTACCGCGTGCTCAATGTGGGCTACGACAGCCAGGGGCCCAGCGTGGCGGAGATCGGTGCGCAGGTCGGGCAGGAGGTGGAT
>CAZYLX010000192.1:0-6443 GCA_964648595.1 uncultured Acidimicrobiaceae bacterium | reverse complement strand
TTCGAAATCGCCGTCGGTCTGTATCTCCTCCGCCGGGGTTTCGGCCCAACCGCAACAGACCAACTAGCTGAGAGAGCCGAACGATGATCAAGGTTTCAGGACTCACCAAGGACTATGGCGACCGCGCCGCCGTTGACGATGTGTCGTTTCACGTCAGCTCTGGCCGAGTGACCGGCTTCGTCGGGCCCAACGGCGCCGGGCAAATCGACGACGATGGCGATGATGGTCGGCCTCACACGACCGACTTCTGGCGCTATCAGTTACGCAGGGGTCGACTACGCCGACCTCTTTGTCCGAAGTCGATCTTGTCGTTGTCCTCAATGCCCTTGTTCTCAAGAAGAAGGCGTTTGCCGCTGAGCGAGCTGACGTCACCCGGATGACTTCCCGTCGAAGTTGCGCCTTGGTTTGTGGTTGGCAGCCATACCCAGTCTGACCCCTGCGAGGCGAGCGAGATCGCTACCCATGCGTCGACAGTGCTCTCAGGCAACGTCCTACTCATCTATCTCCTTGGGTCGTAGCTCGCTTTGGAGAAACCGGACCAACCAATCGAAGGTCCCTAGTCGGCTCTTGGGAACCTGGAACCACAACCGGTTGCCGATCAAGCCCATTGGACCTACTCGTCCCCCTATTCCTCGCCGCCCCGTCGGGGGGCGTCCCCCATGACGGTCATTGTCCGTCCCATCACAGTGAAGTCATGACAACCACCAAGCACATCGCATCTCTGCTCATAGTTCTTTCGTCGCTCGCAGTTCCCACTGCTGCCTTCGCGGCGGACGACTTGGATGACTCGTCCCCCGCTGGGGACGGGGGCTGCTTCTACACCGACGAGGACGGCTACGACATCCCAATCTTCGACGGCGAGGGCGTGATCGTCGATGGCAAGCTTTTGACATGCGAGGACGGCGAGTTGACCATCGAGCGTGCACCGAGGTCCCGCTGGTCGCGCTCCGTGACGCCGGTCGGCGGCGACGTCCTTGCTCCGACGCCGACGCCGAAACGGACTTCCAGAGTTTCCCGGTCGACGTCGCCATTGCTTGCGAGCCGCTAACACACGGCCGCTGACCAGAGCGGAAGAGGCCAGCACCGGATCCGGTGCTGGCCTCGATGACGTGGCGCATCGTGGATGGCGAGCGGCGTTCTGTCGTGACTGCGAGGGCGTGGCACTAGACGGCCTTGGCGGTACTCAGCACCCCCACTTGTCGAGCTCGGGGACCCACTTGCTGGTGGACGGCGGAGGTCTGCCGTCGCTGAAACTGCATTGTGGCTTGGTCGTGTTGGGGCTGCGGCGGGGAGAAGCGTTGGCCCTGAGGTGGGACGATGTCGACTTCGCGACCGGTCGGCTTTCCGTCATGGGGTCGCTCACGAGGGTGAAGGGACTTGGGCTGAAGGTTCGACCCATCAGGACCGCTCGATCGCGGCGCACGCTCTTCATGCCAGAGATCGAAGTCGATGATGAGGGTGGCGAGTCTGAATACGTCGATCCGAGTTCACGACCTGCGGCATACGGCAGCAACGCTCTTGCTGCAGCGCGTCGGACTCGATCTTTTTGAGGTCTCACGGATGCTGGGGCGCTCCGACATCGCCATCACGATGAAACACATACGGTCACTTGGTCGAATCAGTGGAGCGTGAGAAGGCAGAAAGATCGATCACTTCGGATCGCGGACAAGTTCTGCGACCCGCAACTGCCAGGACGACTGTCACGGGGAGGACCATTGTCACCTCTGACGAGGGCAAATATGTAGCGCGCCCGTAGGGACTCGAACCCCAAACCTTCTGATCCGTAATTGGATCCGGCCCTGTGACCGCCGAAACGCGCTGCTGCCCGATGGGCACTTCTGCCGCTCGTCCGTAGGGGAGTCGTGAAGTGCCGACTGACCGCTGGTGTCCGGTGTTACACCCCTTTCTCCCCGGGATGTTCTCACGATGTTCTCACGAGACCGCAGGTCGGACCATGGCTCGGCGCTATGACCGCCGGGACGGGCGACGGTCCTCCCGTCTCGACTCCGGCGGCCCACTCCTTGCCAAATGCGCATTGAGTGACGGCGTTCACGGGATGAGAGCGACCGAGGGAATGTTTCAGCTCGCCTCGTATCTCAGGTGGTCGATGCGTTGGTGTTCGATCCAGTTGTCGAGGTCGGTGGGGTGGAAGCGAATGAATTTGCCGATCTTGAGGTAGTCGATTCGTCGTTGGGCGATGAGTCTGCGGATGAAGCGTGGGGTGACGTTGAGTCGTTGGGCGGCTTCGTCGATGTCGAGGAGTGGTGGGTTCATCGGGGTCAACAATCGTCATCGGACTTCCCGTCAGAGTTCCCGAGACACTGCCCGAGCGGTGTGTCAGCGTTCGATTCCGAAGTCGGGTCCCTGCCGGTCGTTTTCGGGTTGGTTGAGCTTGCTGAGTTGGTCGAGGAGGTACTCGTTGGGTGACTCGAGGAAGCTCGGCTGGACAGGTTCGACCGTGTCAGGACGGTGGAGGTTGTCGCCTTGGTTGCCGAGGTCGTTCCAGCGGTCAAGTTGTTCGGGATTGCGGGGGAGCGGTCCGAGCGGGTCCCGGGATGTCACGCTGTTCGCCTGGCGGTAGTCGGCGATGTTCTCGAGCCAGTCGAGCGCCCGGTCGGAGACGCCAAGATCTTGTGGCGCAGAGGTTTGGTTGAGGGCTGCTGCGAGCCAGGGGTCTTGGTCGCCTGCTGCGGCGAAGAGTGTTGGGCTGGTGGTTGTTTGTCGGATGTCGGCAAAGAGGGTGTCGATGTCGGGTCCGTAGGTGCCTTTGATGAGGGCGGTGTCGACGAGGTTGGCTTCGATGATGTGGGGCCAGTTCGCGATGATCCATTGCTGGCGTTCCGTCTGCCCGGTGGTGGCGGTGTCGAGGAGCTGTTTGGTGTCGTCGAGGGAGAGCTGCCCGGCACGCAGCTGATTGATCGCTTGGCGTTGGTCAGGCGGCGCAGTAGCCAGGATGGCGTCGACCTCGGTCCGGCGCCGGAGGAGGTCGGATCGTGAGGGTTGGATGGGCCATGACGTGACGGTGTGTTGTGGGTGGTCGTGGAGCCAGCGTCGTGTGTCGCCGATCCGGCGCTGCAGCGTGAGCCAGTCGTTCTTGTTGGTTGGGGTGGGGAGTCCGAGACCTGGTGCTGTGTTGGGGATCTGGTTGGTCAGCCGGAAAGCGGTGATGTCGGTGAGGGTGGATCGCCAGCTGGTTCGGCCTTCGGGGAAGACGGGTGCAGGGCCGATGAGGTTGGTGAGCCACTCGGGTTGCTCGGCGGCAAGGGAACCAACAGAGCGAGCGAGGCTGAGGTCGGCGGCTCGTTGGTAGAGGTCGGCGGCGCCAGGCACCGAACCAAGCGATCGAACGGTGTCGTTCCAGCCGCTGACCACGTTCTCGAGTTGCTGGGTGTGGTTGTCGAGCCAGGCCTGTCGAAGTGGGGTGATTGGAATCTCGGGCGTGTCGGGGTCGATGACGGCGAGGTCATCCCAGCTCATGGTGCGAACGGCTTCTTGCCCATCGGTTCTGGCGAAGCGAACGCGTGCGGTGTTGCCGGTCTCGTTGGTGCGGATGACGGTGCCGATGTTGTGCCGGTCGAGAGCTTTCACTCGGACGCCCGGTGCCAAGTGCTTGGTGGTGCGTTCGGCTCGCGCGATCCGGTCGACGCACTCGTCCACGCCTGCTCCGATCGCTGCGGTGGTGATGCGTTCGATCTGGCTGGCTCGAGCAGCACGGTCGAGTAGCTGGGGGTAGTGGTACGTGTGGGCGAGGCGGTCGATGTCTGCAGCTGCGGGTTGGTGGGTGTGAGCGAGTTGTTTTCCCCTGCGTTGGTTGACGCGGTTGGTGAGTTCGTCGGAGACGGTCCCGGGTTCTTCGGTGGGGAGTCGGAGGCCGGTGTCGTGGCGTGGTGGGTCTTGGGTTCGTTCTTGCTCGAGTTGTTGGGCTTCGGGGTGTGTGAGGCAGATGATGTTGGCGTGGCGTCCGCGTGACAGGGCGGTGTAGGCGCCTTCTCGGTACAAGCCGTCGAGGCCGACGGAGATGGCGACGTCCCAGGTGCCGCCCTGTGTTCTGTGGATGGTGGAGGCGTAGCCGTGCGACAACCGGCCGCCGACGTCGAGGTAGCGCTGCCCGAGCATGACCGGTGCCGTCGCTTCGTCGAGCTGGATCGTTAGGGTCTGATCGTCGACGGCGGTGACGGTTCCGGTCTGGCTATTTCGGACGCTTACGCTCCTGTCGAAGGGGTCGGTGTAGTTGCGGCGGATCACGGCTCGCTGTCCGACTCGCCACGACGTTCCCGCGAAGCTGCCGGTGTCGGCGTTGTGCAGCGGTCCGCCACGTTGGGTCAGTTGGTTCAACACTTTGTGGTTGAGTCGGTCGACCATCTCGTTCGTGCCCGACACGAGAACAGCGTCGAGGCCTTGGGCTCTTGCTTGGTTCCAGGTGTCGACGGCCCGGTCGATGAGCGAGTTGCTGTCGGGTGTGACGATGACTCGCCGGTTGGCGACGTAGGCGTCGACTGCGTCGAGGACGTTGCCGTCTCGGAGCTCGGTGAGTGCGGCTTGTTCCCATGGCTGTTGCTGCCGCCGATTGATACTGAGTTCAGCGATGGTCTGCGCGTGTTGAGTGGCGTACGCGAAACCTCCGCCTGCTCCGACTTCGGGGAGTTGGCGGTGGTCGCCGACGAGTACGACCCGTGCGCCCGCATCGGTGGCGGCTGAGACGAGTCGTTGGAGCGTGCGGGTGTCAGCCATCCCTGCCTCATCGACCACGAGCAAGTCGATGGGGCTGAACCGCTCGGTGCCCTTGTCGAGGCGGGCGAGGAGCGAATGCATCGTGGACGATTCGATGCCTGCCCCTGACCCGAGCTCGGCCGCAGCCCTCGCTGACGGTGCGGCACCCATGACTCGCCAGCCGGCCTCGTCGAAGATCTGGCGGACTGTGTTGAGTGTGAAGGTCTTGCCCGTTCCTGCAGGACCGATCAACACCGACACCGCTGCTCGTGAACCGGCGATCGCTTCGACCGCAGCCGACTGGTCATGGCCAAGCGTCGGCTGATGCTCGAGCGCGCTACGTCCCTGTTCGCTGTTCGGCCCCGGAATCTGAGCTGGTGTGCCGAGCGTGTCGATGAGCGCTGTCTCGGTGTCGAGCAGTTCCCGACTCGTGAAGGCTTCACCAACAGGGATCACATTCGGAGAGGCAAGAAGCCGGCCGGTGACCCGCTCGATCGTCTGCACGGTCGCACCGACTCCGAGGCGGGCTGCGACGGCCTGGACGGCGTCGACTGGCCGGAAAGTAGAGCGGTCGTTGGTGAGATCTTTGCGGAGCACGTCGGCGATCCACTCCTCAGGGTCGACAGCTCGCTCGCCCTGGTGAGCTGCGCCGTCTTGGTCGAACCACGTCGTCGGGAACCGCCACACGCCAGCGTCGTAGTCGACCGAACCCCGGGGCCGGCCGGCGCCAAGCAGAACATCAACCTCGACCGGACCCCAACCGGCTCCAACGGCTTCGGTCCGCCAGCGTTGCGACAACCCCGCCGTCGACTCCTGCTCACTCTTCGAACGACGCGTCGCCAACGCCGCAGCCTGCCGACCGGCGCCGTCGCTCGGGGTGCCGGTGGCGTTGAGATAGTTGTTGATCTCGGTTCGGCGTTTCGAGAACACACCCATGATCTCGTCAGGGACACCGGCGATCTCATGAACGTGCCGCCCCGGCCGCCACTCCACACCCAACGTGCGCGCAAGTTCGTTGCGGACGACGGCTTGGAACATCTCACCCGCCGCCTTGGCATGTGAATACAAGTGCGGGTGCACGATCGATGACCATTTCCCGTCGGCGCCTTTGGCCATGTTCGCGGCCAGGACATGCCAGTGCAGAAACGGGTCACCAGCCCGCGACGTCCGATGCCGAAACGACGCAGCCACCAGACCGGTGGTTTCGACCTCACGGATCCCGTCACGCTGCCCACCGAGAGCTTCTCGCTGCTCAACCAACGGGACGCTGTTGGACCCGCGGCGAACTCGGACGGCTTCTCGCTCGAGCCAACCAATGACACGGTCGACAGCTGCGTTTCCGGCTTCGATGATGGCGCCTTGGACGCGTGGATCATCTGACACGGCGTACAACACGCTGACACTCTTCGGGACCTTGAACGTCAGATCGAAACCAGGAACCCGACGAGGATGCGCAACCGGGTGCGTCCCGTTCGGCGTCAACCCGCCACCACCCGGCAACAGCCCTGCGAGCACCGCCCGGAGATCGTCAGGGTCGACGTCACCCGACAGGGCCAGGCCCGGTGCCCCAGCACCGACCCAGCGGCCGGCTGCTTCGCCTTGCCCTGTGTAGTAATCGTCCAAGGATTGGGCGACGCCGGACAGTTGATAGGCCTCGGCACCGACTCGAAGTTTGGAGATGGAGAGGGCGACCACACATCAGGTACGTGCCTGGGCTCGCTCTGTCTGTGACG
>CAZYLX010000191.1:0-6464 GCA_964648595.1 uncultured Acidimicrobiaceae bacterium | reverse complement strand
GGGTACGCCGGCGGTGTACCCACCTCTGACGCGGTCAGAACCGGGGCGATGGCCCGCCGATGTACGCGATGCTGCTCCAGGTCCCCAGCGCCATGCCGCTCCGAAGCAGGTCACACTGTGTGCGACGTACTGCTTCGTCAGGGGCAAGATGACGCAGGTGGTCATGCAGCGGCCGCATGAACATCACCGCCTCAGCGTCGTCGAGGTCGGACAGGGTGACGATCACACCCGAGGCGCCGGCGGCGAGAAACGCACGCGGCAGTCCCAACATCTCGAGCGACGTTGACTTGGTGCCGGCCTCGGCATCAGTTTGCAATCCTGTGGCACAGCCGCTCAACACCACGAGTTGCCCTTCGAGCTGCCACCCGCTCACCTCAGCTGCGGTGACCCATCGATCAGCGAGCTGGAAGCCGCTGAACCACGGATCAGTGGAGCGAGACAGACTGTGCGCAGCGAGGTGAATCGTGTCGCAGTCGGACAGATACTCGCAGAAGCGTTCGACGGTCGCCGCTTCGCCGAGAAGTGCCCGCCCACCCGTCCGGTTCGCAATCTCCGAAGCCTCCAAAACGGAGTGAGGGATGTCGGCGGCACCGACCCCAACGGCGACGGTCCGGCGTTCAGCCGACCGGTCGTCTCCGCGGGATCGGCGCCAAGACTGCTGTCGAACTGACATCGCATCAGCAACGCTCGGGCTCGGGGCCATTGTGACAACAAAGGTCTCGGTCAGATGGCGGCGACCATCGTGCATCGCAGCGAATGGCAGGTCGACCCCGCTCGGTGGCGGAACGATGACCAAACGATCGAGCGGTTCGCCAACCGGCAGTTCGAGCGGTCGAAGGAGAACGTCGAAGAAGTCCTGGAGCAACCGAACAGTCAGATCGGTCAAGATCGCTTGGCTGGGGGAGAGCGAGCGCGTCGCCAGCCGGCGTCGGTGGATCGCAAGATCGATACGACGATTCGTGAGTGCTTCGATCGAGGTCAGATGGCGGACGAGGCGAGCTGGCTGGTCTGGTGCCGCGACAACGGCGAACACCTCGTCACCGCTTTCGCCGTAGGTCACCACAATCGAGGTGGCAGCGACGCTCGGCTCCGCTTCGATCGTCGGTTCCTCGCGGGAAGGCCAACCTCTTGGCCCAGCGAGGCTCGCCATTGTCTGTTCGAGTTCGGAAACGCGACCCTGCATCGAGCGGAGCCGACGTTGATCAGCATGGACCATCTCGTCATACAGAACGCTCAGCTCAGCACCGGTTTCCATCGCATCACCGCGCAACTCCTGTGTCACCCGCTCGCCCAAGGTGATGCCGTACGAGCGGTCGAGCAACTCGATCAACTCGTCGGGGAGGTCGAGTTCGAGCAGTACCGATCGAAGGGAATCGACGGCGCCCCTCTTGTCAGCCAGAAACAACGTTCGGAGCCACTCATCGGGAATCGTTGACCGAAGGCGATGGAGAATCTCGGTGGCTTCCGAGAGTGCAGCCCGAGCGGCAACGAGATCGTTCGCACGAATCTCGAGGAGTCCCCGCTGATGGGCGAGACGCCACTGGAGGTGGGGCGCGGCGAACTGACGAGACAAGAGCTCGGCATCGTCGAGCACCTGGCGCACGCTGGTGTCGAGTGGACAGAGCCCGGCCTCCACAGCGACCAGCTGGCACCGAACCCGATCGAATGGTGTGCCGGTCACTTCCAGCTGTGCGAGCGAGTCGACGACCAGTTCGCGATCGGCCCGGTTGAGATCGCTCAACGATTCGGCCAACGACACCATCGCTCGTGCTGCATCGCGCTCGTGCCCGGCCGATCTGAGGAGATCGTGGGCGTCGAGGAACATGACCCGTGCTTGCTCATCGTCGGAGCGTGCCGTGAGCTCTGCTGCGAGAAGGAGCCCGGTGATTCGATCACTCAGATTGGCCGAGCCCTCCAACCTCGGAAGCAGTACTTCCAAGATATCGAGCGCGTCCCGTGCTCTGCCGATCATCGAATAGACCCGAGCGATCTCGATTCGAATGGTGTGGCGATTGGCCGCGTCTGGAAGGTCAGACATCGCCCGCTCGGCCCGTGTCAACAAGTCGAGACTGGTCCCAAAATGGCCGAGCTGCGCGTGTGCTCGTGCACTGATTGCGTGGCAGCGTGCGGCGCGCTCGGAGAGATCCAGACGCTCGAAGATTTCTGTTGCCCGTTCGGTCCAGATCAAACCAATACGAGGTTTCCCCATCTCGACAAGTAGATGTCCCCGGTTGGACAAGACGAGAGCCTGATGCCCCGGAGGGCTGTTGCTCTCTGCGTATTCGAGACACGCGTCAGAGTGTTCAATCGCTGTCTCGAATTCCCCGGCAGCTACGAGGCCAAGTACATGGTTTGACCGCATGCGGTGGAGGAGGTCCACGGCTTCTCGATGCCGGTTGGGGTCTGATTCGGTCTCAACGATCGCTGTCAGTTCATCGATCGCCCGATTGCCCACTTCGACGGCGGCGCGAGGGTCTCCGGTCATCACGTGGCGAGCGATGTCACCGAGCGAGACGTTGAGGACTGCCAGCTGGTCGCCTTGCTCGTGATAGATCTCTCTGGCGACGTCGAGATGGTTGCTCGCTTCGGTGAAAGCGCCGACCTCCAGGCCGGCTCGGCCGAGATGGTAAATGGCGTGGGCCTCGAGCATTCGGTCGCCCAACGCTTGCGCGGCCTCGACCAACGAGCCAAGTCGGCCGATGCCTTCGGCGCTCGTGTCGGGCAGGGCGCCGACCAGTGAGGCGATTGCGGATCGAATCGCTTCTTCGTCTGGCTGATCCGGCAGTCCAGCCACAGCCCTCACCTCTCAGTCGACGGTGACTGAGAGCGTTGCAACGGTGCTTCCCTGTGGCTTGGCAATACGAAGCAGGTGCTGCCCGTCTCCGACGTTCTCGATGCGGAATTGGCCATGTACGTCGGTGGGGATTCGTCGCTCATCGATCAAGATCTCGTGCGGCGCACTCAACCCGGCGGTGCCGATGACCACTCCACGTAGCTCGGCAAGACGGTGCCCGCTCGACCGTACGACATCAATCGCAACGTCGAACGTTGCTCCGGCATAGCTCAGCAAGTAGCTGGTCGCCAGAGCCGGGCCTCGCACAGCGGGGCGATCGGTGTCCATGCGAGAGTCGGACACGACCTCGAGGCAGTCAGGGTCGTCGTGCCCGACGAGGTTGGGCAAGGCCCGAAGCCCGCGGTTGAGTGCAGCGGGAACGTTGGCCCGCTGCATACCTCGGCGAAGTCGAGCGAGGCTTGCCTCGACATCGCTGTTGTCGAGCACACGCCGACTCATCGCTGTTCCTCGATGATGGCTCGTAGACGATCGAGGCATCGTTGACGGGTAGGGCCGATGCTGCCTACGGGTCGGCCAAGAACCACGCTGAGTTCCGCGTAGGTCGGCTCCTTCGGGTCGAGAAACAGTCGGGTGATGATGTCCTGACAAGCCGCCGGCAGCCTACTCATGGCGTCGTAGACCTCGGCCTCGGCCGCGAATCGCTCGGAATCGTCGAAATCGATTCGGACATCGATGTCGTCGCCGATCGGTGATTCGCGGCGAAGCGTCTCGATTCGGCGCCACGCGAGGCGACGCGCGACCGTCGTCAGCCACGACCCAAGCCGATCTGGCTGCTTGATGTTGTCGATCTGACGGATCAGGGCAGCGAACGTCGACTGCGTGACATCAGCGGCGTCCTCCCTGTTCAGCCCGCTGCGGAGCGCGATCGAATACACGAGTCGTTCGAAGCGTCCAACGATGGTGTTCCATGCGTCTTCGTCGCCGGAGCGGAAACGCTCGAGAAGCACGCCGCTGGACTCACGCTCGACGACAACCTCGGTCACCGCAACGAGAACGGCGTCGGCAGGGGGTTGGGGCACCGCCGAACGGTAGTGGATTGGATCCCAAGGCGCTGTCGATCCGAACGAACGGCCCTCGCTGGGTGACATGGGGTTCCGGAGCGGGGGCTCATGCTCGGCGGAACATCTGCCGAACCTTTCCGGCATGCGAGGTCTAGTACCAGGGCGAGATGGTTGGAGTGTTCGGCGACGGCTCTTCCTCCTCGTCTTGTTCCCACTCACGGTGCTGGCTGCGACCCTTGGCGTCGTTGCACAGGATCGTCGAGCGGAAACTGACGCGGCAGCAGGCGTCGAAGAGCGTGTTGCCGACCTCCGATCCCTGGTCGGTCTTCAGACCGCCCTCTACAACGAGCGGGCGGCCATCGAAGTCGAACTGCGATCGGCTTCCTTCGGTGTGGCGGCTCAGCTCGGGGCCGGGCTGCTGGGTATTTCTGAACCAGCGGCCACGTACGCCGAAACCACAGAAGCCCGTCAGAACGCCGAAGGTGGTCCCCGTGGATTCGAAGAGCTCTTCGTTGCGGCGCGGGACGCTGGATCACGGGGCGAGGCGGAATCCATCGAGTACTACGAGGCGCTCGATGATCTCATCGTCGAGGGAATCGTCGTCCAAGTCGATGCCATGCAACGCATCGGCCTTGGCACCGCAGATCCCGAACTGGCCGCCGTGTTGGAACAGCTCGAAGCGACCGTCGTGAGCTTCTCGGCATCGACCGACCAGACGACACGGCTGGCCGGCTCGTGGTTCGGAGCCCCCGAGGCGCAGGCCCAGGCATTGTCCGAACTGGGACTCGCCACTGCCCGATTCGAGATCGCCATTGCTTCCGTGGACGCCTCCCGACTCCCCGAGGGAACAAGGGCCGCCCTCCTCGGTCGGGAGGACCCCGTGTCTACCGCCGTCTCGGCAGTTCTCGGAGGAGAGTCGCTGGATCTCGAGAACGACGCGTTCGAACAACTTCCGATGGTCGTCGAGGTGTTCTCGGCCTCGTTCGAGCGCAACGGCGTATTGGCCATGGCCGTCGATCAGGCCGCGGGAGACGTGGAGATCACCGCGAGCCGGATCGCCCAGGACGCCCGCCGTAGCTACCAGCTCGCTTTGACGTTGGGTGGCCTGGCTGTTCTTACGTCAGTGCTGCTGTCGTGGCGTTTGGCCCGATCGATTGCCGGACCCATGCAAGCTGTGGCAATTCGTACTCGTGAACTTCGAGCCGGTCAGCTCGAGGCTGACCCGCTTGCGTTGACTGGTCCTCGGGAGTTACGAGACATCGCGGCCGCAGTCAACGACGTCTCGGCCAACCTCGATTCGTTGGATGACAAACTGACAGCGCTTGCCCATGCCGATCTCGAGGCAGCCGCTCTCGATACCCGCCTCCCCGGCCGTCTGGGGGAGACGTTGACCAGGTCGGTTGACACCCTGTCGGCATCGATCGCTGATCGCGCTGACCTGCAGGGGCGCCTCACGCACCAGGCAAACCACGACGCCCTGACCGGCTTGGCCAATCGGGCTGCCGTTCTCGAGCGGCTCTCGGTTGCACTTGGACGAGGTCCCGAGCTGTCGGTCGGTCTGTTGTTCGTCGATCTCGATGACTTCAAAAGGGCGAACGACTTGTTCGGGCACGGAACCGGGGATCTTGTGCTCGTCGAGATCGGTCGCCGACTTCTGGCTGCGAGCCGCCCCAGCGATCTCGTCGCCAGGTTGGGTGGTGACGAGTTCCTGATCGTCGTCGACTCGGGCCCCGAGATGGACGGATTGGTCAGGCTGGCCGAGCGCATCGTCGATCGCATGGGGGAGCCCGTTGCCTCTGATCGCACTGGAGGCTTGTCTGTTGGTGCGTCTGTCGGGATCGCACTCTCGCCCGGTGGAGATCTCGATGCCCTCGAGTTCCTTTCGCAGGCGGACGCCGCGCTGTATCGAGCAAAGGCATCTGATCGAAGGATCGCAGTCTTCGACGAAGCCTTGCAGCGCGAGGTACAGCTACGGACATCGATCGAACAACGTCTCCGCGGTTCTCTTCTCAACGGCGACTTCGAGGTGCACTATCAGCCGGTGCTGACCGCCGGGTCGCTGGCGGTCGAGCAGGTCGAAGCACTCATTCGGTGGACAACAGAGGACGCTGTTGGGCCCGACGTGTTCATCCCCATTGCCGAGGCCTCGGACCTCATCGTCGACATCGATCGTTTCGTCATGCGAACGGCCACAGTCGAAGCCGCACGCCTGATCGCCGACGGCACAGCGCCCAATCTCCGCATGGCTGTGAACGTCTCTGGCCGTCACCTCCTACATGCTGAGGTCGTGGCCCACGTCCACGAAGCGCTTCAGCTGAGCGGCCTCGAACCAAACCGTCTGATCATCGAAGTCACGGAAACCGCGCTCATCGCCGACCTCGATCGAGCCGCGCTCCATCTGGCCGCACTCCGAGGCCTCGGCGTCCGGTCATCGGTTGACGATTTCGGGACCGGCTTCACGTCGATCTCCCAGTTGCGCCGCCTTCCGATCGATGAGCTGAAAATCGATCGCAGCATCGTGAGCCAGTTGCCAGGGGATCAAACACTGGTCCGGGTGGTGCGCGATCTTGCGGAGCACTTCGGCTTGACGACCGTCGCCGAGGGCGTCG
>CAZYLX010000190.1:0-6473 GCA_964648595.1 uncultured Acidimicrobiaceae bacterium | reverse complement strand
CCCCCGCCGCTTCACGCTTCCCCTTGCCCCAAACCCCGGGTTTCTGACCCTCTCTTACGCGTCGGTCAGCCCCCGGTTGAGCGGGAGACCCAGATCTGGCCCGAACCCGGGGCTGAGCAGGTCGAAACTGAGGGTGAGGAACCCGGGGTTCGATGGGACTACCGGGAGGCGTTGGTGAAGTATTCGTTGCTGGCGGCGAGGTTGGCAGCCAGGGCAAGGTCATCCCCATTGGCCAGCACATTCGACCAGAAGTTCTCGCCGCCCTCATCGGTCGATCGGCCGAGCAGCTCTCGATAGAGCGCCTGCACCCTGGCCCGTCGGCTCTCATCGGACTGATAGAACCGCAGCGCTACCGATCCCGTGGACGTCCGGCCAGTTTCGCTCACCCAGTAACTGCGTCCACTGGCATCGGGGTCGCGATCGAGCAATTCGTCATAGAGATCCGAGATCCACCGGTCAACGCTGTTGCCCTCGTTCTCGAGATACTCCGGGCTGCCGTAGAACAGAGCTGCCATTCTGGCCACTGCGGTGCCGCTCTGCAATTGATCGATCCAGAAGTCGCGGCCGGCACCGTCAGCGTTGCGACCAAGCGTGTCCTGGTACATCTCGTCGACGACGTTCGCTGCCCATTCGTCACTCCGGGCCAACTCGTTGACGAGCGAGCTTCGACTCGCCCCGCCGCTGATCCGGTCGATCCAGGCACTCTTCTCCGCCGCAGTGGCGTCCCGGCCGAGGAAATCGTTGAAGGCGACGTTGACGAACGCTCCGATCTCAGCAGGCGAAGCGGCCGGTATCTGCGCTGCGGCACGGTCGCCCAGAATCGTCACCTCGTAGCTGAAGGACTGCGTTGCCGAGCCGACACCGACGTTGCCGACGGTGATTCGGTAGGTCTCGTCGACAGCCGGTGAGACATCGATACCAATTGGCTCCCACACGACAATCGAGAAGGGAGCGCCGTTGGAATCACTTCCGAAGGCGATCGGACTGGTGACGTTTCCGACGGCCTGTCCTGCCTCCATCCGCTGCATCGTCACCGACGCCTGGTCGAGGTCTGCGCCTCGGAGACTGAAGGACCAACGGGGGAACACCAGCTCGCCCGGCACGAATCCGCGAGCGGGCCACGCGACGAAGCCGTCCGATTCCCGGAGGGTCGGCTGCGATCCAAAGGCATTGTCGATCACCCACAACGTGTTCGTTGCCTGACGACCAGGTCCCGGTGTGTCTCCGGTGCCGAACTGCTGAACACTCGGATGCAGAATCCAGTTGCGGTGCCCAACCGAGACATTTCCCGCTCCTGGATCGTACATGTAGCCCGTGATGGCGTTCGGTCCGGTCCGACCCAAGTACAGGTTCGACTTACCCGCTGCCTCGTCTCCGGCCGCTGTGTAGCAGTCGAATGAGGGATCAGGGTTGTGTGAGAGGCGGTCCGACACCGACATCATCAACGCCGCATCTTGAGCCTTGGCCGAGTAGGTCGCGTTCTCGGTGATGTTGGCCGGTACACCGGCAACAGAGCGGAACCAGTTCACACGGTCAATGATGGCGCTTCGGTAGGCCGGGTTGGTCGTGCCGGCCTGGCATGACGAACGGTCACCGGTCCAGCCGATGTCAGGGTCAGACTTCGTGAACTCCGTCTGGTAGCTGTCGAGCACCGCTTGGCGGTCCGACGTCTCAAGCCAGTCGCCGACGTTCAGGTTCGCAGTTCGGGTGTTCGCCGTGAGAGGGCTGGTCAGCGAGGCACCTGCAGGTGCTGCTGACGTGACAAGAATGGCTGCCAGGAGACCGACAGTGGCGATCAGCGAGCCCGTGCGTTTTGGAGCGTCCGTGTTCCTCATTGCCTGGTCCTACGACAGGCAACATCACCAAACTTGATGGGCCAGACGGCCCATCAAGAATCAATAGAGCTCCACCGTTACTCCGGTCCGTTCTCGACCGAAATACCCTTGAACAGTGGGTTCAGGCGCTAGAAGGTCGGACGATCTCGCGCTCGATCGCTGCGAGAACACCGTTCACGAATTTGCTGGAATCGTCAGTGCCGTACCTCGAAGCGAGATCGACTGCTTCGGCCAGAACGACACCGGTGGGTGTGTCGGTCACCTGGAGCTCGGCAACTGCAAGACGTAGAACAAGAAGATCGAGAACAGGAAGACGGTCGATCGTCCAGCCTCTGAGACGCTCGGCGATGGTCGCATCGATCTGGTCGACATCGGCGTCGACGGCACGCAACAGCCGCTCGGTGTACGGCTCCGGCGGCAAGGTCAACGAAGCAAGCAGCTCATCGAGATCGTCGCCTCGCTGCTCTCGTTCGTAGGACAGCTCGAGTGCCCGCTCACGAGCCTCGCGTCGCAACCGTGCCCGGCCGACAGCCGCTCCCGGGGCACGATCAGACACGAGTGAGGTATTCGCCGCTACGAGTGTCGACTTTGATCTTGGAGCCCTGCTCGACGAACAGCGGAACCTGCACGACCAGCCCAGTCTCGAGGGTCGCCGGCTTGCGGGCGCCGGAGACACGGTCGCCTTGCAGGCCAGGTTCGGTTTCCGAAACGGTCAGCTCGACCGATGCCGGAACATCAGTTCCGATGATCTCGTCGCCGAATTTCTGGATCGAGACGGTCGAGTTCTCGATGATGTAGTTGACAGCATCACCCATCGCGATCTCGGTCACCGCGCTCTGCTCGTAGGTCTCGTTGTCCATGACGACGTAGTCGGAACCGTCTCGATAGAGGAACTGCACCTCGCGCTTCTCGATGAAGGCACGATCGACCTTCTCGCCGGCGCGGAAAGTTCGGTCGACAACGGCGCCGGTGCGTGCGTTGCGGAGAGTCGTTCGAACGAACGCACCTCCCTTGCCCGGCTTCACGTGCTGGAACTCGACAACCTGCATCAGATCGCCGCCGAGGTCGAGCGTCATGCCGTTCTTCAAGTCGTTGGTCGAGAAAGTGGCCATGGCACCAAACCCTTTGGAAAGTGGGTGATCGGGTCACACCCGTCGGCGGTGACCACCACCGAATCCTCGATACGCACGCCTCCCCGTCCGGGAACGTATGCACCAGGCTCGACCGTGACCACCAAGTCGGCCGCGAGGATACCGACCGACCGGGCCGACAGGATGGGTTGTTCGTGGATCTCCAAACCGATGCCATGACCGGTGCCGTGGATGAACGCATCTTCAAGGTCGTTGGCAGCCAGCACATAGCGGCAGGCGCGATCAACGCTGGCCTGATCGGCGCCGGCTCGAACGGCCGCAACGCCAGCAGCTTGAGCCGATGCAACGGCTCCGTACAACTCCTCTTGGTCCGGCGTCGGTTGCCCACCGCACACGAACGTTCGAGTCATGTCGCTGCCGTAGCCATCGACGGCCGCGCCGAAATCGATCACCACGAGGTCGCCAGGCTCGATCACACGACCAGACGGTCGAGCGTGGGGGCGAGAACTGTTCGGCCCTGACGCCACGATCGTCTCGAAACTGAGCCCGTCGGCGCCCAACCCATACATGGCGCCTTCCAGTGACCGTGCAAGCGCCTGCTCGGAGATACCGCCGTTGAGCAGCTCACGCTCGTGTTCGGCGAGCGCGTCGTCGGCGATCTTGGCGGCACGTCGCAGCCTCGCCAGTTCGCTGGGATCCTTCTGCTGGCGCAACTGATCGATGAGCGGCCCGACGTTCTCGAACTGTGCCTCAGGTGCGACCGATGCCAGCGTCTCGAAACCGTCGAGGGTCAGATGATGTGATTCCACTCCCGTCAGGGCCGTACCGATCCGCGGACCGGCCTCGGCTTCGGTCGTGCGGGTGATCACAATCTCGGCAGCCCCTCCGACCGCCGAGATCTCGAGCGACGCCTGCTCTTCGTAGCGCCCGTCGGTGAACAAGGTCAGCCCGTGCTCCTTGACCAGGACCGAACCATTGGATCCGGTGAAACCAGTCAACCAGCGAACGTTGACCGGCTTGGTGACGAAGAGGGATTCAACACCAGCCGCACCAATCGCTGTGCGCGTGCGTGACAGTCGTCCCGCAACATCCATTGGCGGCAGCTCAGAGCGTTCCGAGGTCATCGCTGTGTCCCGGCGCTCATCGCAAGGCCTCGAGTGCATCGAGCAGCAGTTCGCGATCATCGACTCGGACCGACTCGACACCGTCAGGGCCATCAAGCACAAAGGTCACGCCGTCGAGAGCCTTCTTGTCCTTGGCGAAGAGGGCCAGGATCTCGTCGGGATCGGTTCCTGCCGGCACCGAAACCGACTGGCCGTAGTGCTCGACGACGCGACGATGCTCGGCAACGTCGACGGCTCCGATCCTGCCGAGGCGGTGTGCCACCTCCGCTGCGTAGACGAGCCCCGTAGCCACGGCTTCACCGTGACGGATCTCGTACGTGCCGGCTGCCTCGAGCGCATGGGCAAGCGTGTGGCCGTAGTTCAGGATGGCTCGTCGGCCACCCTCGCGTTCGTCCGACGCCACCACATCTGCCTTGATCCGGACACAGGCTGCCACTCGATCAACCAGTGGGAGCGCGTCGAGGTCGCCACCACCCAAGAAGTGGTACTTGGCCAGCTCGCCCAGCCCGCTGCGGTAGTCACGCTCAGGAAGCGTCGCGAGCGTGTCGGTGTCGCACAACACGGCTGTCGGCTGCCAGAACGAGCCCAGGAGATTCTTTCCCTCGGGAAGATTCACACCGCACTTGCCTCCGATGGCAGCGTCGATCTGTCCGAGCAGCGTTGTCGCAACGTGGATCACCGGGATGCCGCGGTGGTAGGTGGAAGCGACGAATCCTCCGAGATCGGTCACGACACCACCTCCGACGGCCACAATGGCGTCGTTGCGCGTCAAGCCCCACTGGGCAAACGAAGAAGCAAGATCGGCGACCACCTCGAAACGTTTTGCCCGCTCGCCATCTTCGACGGTGAAGACACGGTGTTCGACGCCGGGGTCGACGGTGACATTCACCCCTGGTTGGGTGACCACGGCCACCCGTTTTGTCGCATTCGGTAACACTTCTTGGAGACGCTGCCTCGCACCAGGACCAACGATGACGGGATACGAACGTCCGGCCCCGACATCGACCAACTCGGTGCGATGGATCTCGGCGACCAGGTCGTCGACGGTTGAATTCGGCATCGCCACCAAGCGGTGGGACGGGCCTCCGTCGAACTCGCTTGCGAGGTCCGCTGAGGCCGAGACCCAGCGGGAATCTGCTGCATCGGCGGTCACGCCAAGGGAACGGTCGATAACCGATGCAAGGCCGGTCGCCAGCTCTCGGCACTGTTCGTCGTCTGGGCCGTCGATCAGGATCGGGAGGATGTCCACCCGGGCAAGGTTATCCGCCGAGCGAAGCAGGCTGAGTGAGTCCGACGGCCACGATGGTGACGACGGCGAGGAACGGTCCCAGCGACACTTCGCCAGGGATCCAATCGTCTGGTTGGTCTGCGAATCGCTCGGGTGGTTGGCGCTTGACCCACGCCTTGATCACCATTCCGATCACGCCTGCTGCGAGGAGCGCTCCGATCATCGTCCAGAGAACAAGACGTAGCGCGTCGGGAACATCGACCGTGAGCCACCCAAGGAAGAGCCCAAGGGATGGCACAAGCTTCACGTCGCCCAAGCCGAGGCCTGGTGGGTACAGCAAATGCATCACGAGGAAGAAGACACCGATGGCCGCTGCTGAGATGAGCGCCGGATTCATGCCGTCCGCATAGTCATTGGGTCCAGACAGGACGAGGACGGCGAACACCCCCAGCAGAAACGTTGGGTAGGTCAGGATGTTCAAGAGCAAGTGATGCTCGATGTCGATCACCAGCATCACGACCAGGGCAGCGAAGAACGCGACGTATGGCCAGAGTTGCCAGGTGAATCCGAAGCTCCAGCCGGCTACAGCAAAGGATGCTGCGGCGGCGAGGTCGACCAGGGGATAGCGCCAGCGTGAGTGGGATGGGTCTGTTGGGCAGTGCCGAACCCAAGATGTCAACGGCACAAGGGCGCGTATTCCTCCGAGGTCGCAGCGGCAACGTTGACAGCGATGGGTGGCAACGAAGGCCTCCCTCTCGACGAGTCGGTCGACGGCAATCCCCAGCAAGGGTCCAACCAGCAGGCCGAGCAACCCAAGTAGCGCCGCAGGCAGCAAAGCCGTCAGCCGTTGCTCTTGAGGTATCGCATGAGAAGGGATCCGCCCTTTTCGGGGGCCTCGGCCTCTTCGACGGCATTGTCGACTTCGGCGGAAGCTTCCGGAGCGAACGCACTGCCCTCAGCAGCGAATGCACTGCCCTCAGCAGCGAACGCATCGCCCTCAACGGGAGGCGGCGGCGGGGGGCTCTGTTCAGCACCGTTCACGCCGAACGCATCGGCATCGAACGTCGGAGGAGCGAAAGAGGGAGCCTCGAGGTCTGCGGGGTCTGGTGCGGGGGTCTCGGCGATCACGAACCCTTGCTCGATCCCGAGAGGGCCGTTCAAGTGCCACTCCTCGCTCCCGTCGGCGCGGCGGTGG
>CAZYLX010000189.1:0-6490 GCA_964648595.1 uncultured Acidimicrobiaceae bacterium | reverse complement strand
CCGAGCTCGCGTACGGGGATCGCACCATCAACTTGGCTGCGCCGTGGCGGCGGGCATCGATGCTCGAGCTCATCGAGGAGCAGACCGGCCAGGTGCTCAGCCTCGACATGCCGATCGAGGATCTTCGGGCAACAGCTGACGAGTTCGAGGTGGCGTACAAGGACAGCTACGGGCCCGGCAAGCTCGTGCTCGAGATCTACGAGAAGACGGTGGAAGGGGTCCTCTGGGATCCGATCTTCGTCACCGACTATCCGAAGGAAGTGTCGCCGTTGTCTCGGGATCACCGAGAACTCGCCGGTTTCACCGAACGGTTCGAAGGCATCGTTGCCGGTCGTGAGTTGTGCAATGCATTCAGCGAGCTCATCGATCCTGCTGAGCAGCGCTCGCGATTCGAGGAGCAGGCGGCTCAGAAGGCCGCAGGAGACGACGAGGCGATGGTGGTCGACGAGGACTATCTGCGGGCACTCGAGTACGGCATGCCACCAACCGGCGGACTCGGTATCGGTATCGATCGGCTCGTGATGTTGCTGGCGAACGTGCACACGATCCGCGATGTTGTGCTGTTTCCGACCCTCAGGCCGGAGGCCTGAGCGTCAGCACTGTGGCCGGAGGCCTGAGCGTCAGCACTGTGGCCGGAGGCCTGAGCGTCAGCCGAGAAGGCCCTCGATGTAGAACTCCGCTCGACGGTTGAGCTGAGCGCCGAGGGGATCATCATTGTCAGCCACCGGGTCGCGTTCACCGCGTGCGTCGATCACGATCTGTTCGATCGGGACACCACGGTCGATCCAGTACTGAGCGACCGATTCACCTCGACGATACGAAAGCTCCTGATTGAAGCTGGCGCTTCCGGAGGCATCGGTATGGGTGATGACGGTCACGGTGACTTGTGGGTTCTGCTTCAGCAGGGCCAGGCCGAGCTCCAGCAGTGGGGTGAACTGGGCGTCGAAGGTCGGCGAGCCGTAGGCGAAGAGTACGACGTCGTCGACATACAACGGTGCGCCGACGGGAACCGAGGCCGCAGGATCGATCACGTATTCATCGACGATGTTCTCTTCACCGACGACGGCTGCGGCTCGAGCGATGATCGTGTCTGCCACGGCCCGGCTCGGCACTGAGCCGCCGAGGTAGAGCACACCGCCACGGAGCACCGCGCCCCGGACTTCTCCGTCGGCAACCACGACGAGTTGGCCTTCAGCTTCAGCCGTGGTCTGTTGGGTTGTTGCCGGTTGTGTCGTGGTTGACGCCGGCGCCGTCGTTGTTGGAGCAGCGGTGGTCGCGGACTCACCGGCGTCAGCTTCAGTTGTCTCGATCTGATCGATGGGCACGGACGTAGCGGACAGCACGACCGTGGTTTCGGTCGAAACGTCGCCTTCTGACTGTGCCGTTGCCGCGTCAACGGACTCATCGTCTTCACCGCTTCCTAGTAGGTAGCCGCCAGCGCCGACCAGAGCAAGCGCAGCGACGACGCCGGCGACCGGAATCCAGCCGGCTCGTTGGTCGTCGTCTTCGGGCGTCGGCGTGCTCGCCGAACGGCCGGCCCATGTGGTCTCGGTCATGATGGGGTCTCCTTGTTGAAGCCCGATGCGAGCTTGGCAATCGATCCGGTGAGGTCGATCCCGGGCAACGAGCTCAGCTCGATCAGCCCGTTCGTGTCCTCGGCCCGCAGTTTGGCGAAATCATCGGATGTGGTCTCCACCCAGACGAGAAACGACCGGTGAGGTGCGGCGTGAGATCCTGAGGAAGATGCCGCGATTGGGATCTCCGCCATCCTTGAAACGACCTGATCGATCCGTTCTGCCAGCTGGCGGTGGCCGCTGGAGCGATAGAAGTCGACCGTCGTCCACAGATCGGGTGCGAGCAGGATGCATCCGCGCTCGTGGTCGTCCGCGAGCAGTTGGTCGAGTTCGTCGAACAGCGTGATCACACCGTCGACCTGATCGATCGGTACGTAGCGAACGCAGGTATCGAGTTGTGCCAGCCGGATGAGGGCACGATCGCCTCGATCGAGAACGTACAGCGCATGGTCTGGGTGTTGTGCTGCTTGCCGGAGCGCGGCAGTCGCCAACAACGTCTTGTTCTTGGAACGGTCAGCTCCGGTCACGAGCAGTCGGCTCGTGTCGAGTACGTCGGCCTGGAGGGTGCTGGCGCGGTCGACGGGCGCTGCTGACGCAGTCGGGTCGTCGACAAAGCCGGACAGTTCGACGTCGGAAGATGGGCCTGAGTGTTCACCGGATGTGGCGTCGGCGTCGCGAAGGTCAATGACAAGGTCAGCCTGAAGGACGAGACGTTGAATGTCCTGCGCATGCTGAATGGTGATTCCGTGCGGAACGAATCCGGTTCCGTTGCCCGTCGCGCTGCGATCGATGCCAACGCTGCTCCTGATGGATGCCCGCCCGTCGTCAGCGATCGTCATCACATGCTGGAAGTCCACCCCAGGGAAGGAGCGAGCGAGATCATCGGCGGAGGCTTCAAGCACGATCGTGGGAGCGTCGAGGCCTCGGTCGAAGTCGCCGCCCTCAGGATGGGAACGATGATCGAGAATGCGTGTGGTCGCAGGCTCCCGTTGGTGGAGCCAGCGCCAGTCCGACGGGACATCGGTGACTACGTCGATGCCGGCCTCGTCGCCCAAGGACGCCAACTCGGTCGTTGCGATGTGTCGGGCGACGGCAATCGTTGCGGTTCGAGGCCCAACGATCGCAAGCGGGCCGATGCCCAGGTCGACGGTGAAAGGGATCGCCGGGAGGAATGAGAGCTCGTCGATGATGCTCTGGTGGTTCCATCCCGGGGATCGATGAACAACGACGGGCGGGCTCCACGCTTGGTCCCCCGAAGCGATCGTCACGTGTTGGCTCTCGGTACGGCCGGTACTGCCGGCTCTCGCTGCAACCGCTGCGGGTGTGTTCGCGTCCGCCCGAAGTGCGTCGGCTGCGGCCTTGCGTGCAGCGACAATCTGGGAGAAGAACAAGGCTCGAGCGTTTGTCGTGGCCGTCACGTTCGCGGCCCGAGATTGTTTGTGACGGTAGGACCGAACAGCGAACGTGGCAACGACGCCTCCGAGGCCCATCAAGGCGATGCCGAACAACGATCCGCGGGACAGCGCAGCGATGCAACCGATCACGGTCACGATCCCGAAGATCGCGAACCATTTCGCCATGGACGGCAACTCGGCTGGCGGAACAACGCGCGGTTCGATTGGCCTCAGCAGTGGATGTTCGGTCTCGCTCTCGATCGATCGCAGGACAAAGTGATCAGTCGTCAGCTGGACCACATCGCCGTCATCGAGCGTTGCCGGACGATCGATGAGGACACCTTCGATGGCGACCACTTCGGCGCCAGCGGTCAGCACCGCTTCGCCTGCGGCGTCGATTGCCAGATCGAAACTGACAACGTCGGGAGTGCCGCTGACCAGGCCGCCGTGATCGGAGCGTCGAGGGCCGAATCGGAAGCGTCCGGGCCGGAGCGGCAGCGTTTGCCCAGCGGTCAGGCCTGCCTCGTGCCTCAGCTCGACAACGGGCGCGGCATCAGGATTGTCGCCGTCTTCATCGTCCATTGCACGCACGCCTGTCATCGACGGAACGGTAGGTGTCGGGCGTCGCTACCGACTAGGGCGATCGTCCTCAACTGCCATCAACTTGATGGGCCGAACGCATGTGCCTGCCAAGGTGAATCTGCCCACCGTGCTGTGAAATGGCCCTAGTGATTCCGGTCCTCAGCTGGCAGCGGCCTGCGTTCGGATTGGTTCTGCGAAGAGACCTGGGGGTCACTCGATTCCGTGCTTGATCGCGTATCGGATCAGTTCCTGTTTCCGGTTGAGGTGCAACTTGTTCAGGATGTTGCGGACGTGGTTCTCGACCGTTTTGGCCGAGATGAACAAGTCTTCACCGATCTCTTTGTATGTGTGGCCTCTGGCAACGTGCTGGAGAACTTCTCGTTCTCGTTCCGAGAGTGAGCTGGTCGGCCCCTGGTCCTTCGAAAGCTTGCGGAACTCACCGAGCACCAGGCTGGCGAGGGCGGGGGAGAAGACTGGCTCTCCCCGCGCTGCCTTCCAGAGCTCGGCTCTGAGTTCTTCGGGAGGAGTGGACTTCACGAGATAGCCAATGGCACCTGCTGCGACGGCGTCGAGCAGGTCGCGTTCGGCTTCGGACACAGTCAACATGACGATGTTCGTCTGTTCGCCGCACGTCTTTGCGACCTTCAGTCCGCCTCCGCTGGGCATGTTCAAGTCGCACACGACCAGATCGGGTGTGTGTTTGATGATTGCAGCGATCGCCTCGTCAGCGTCGCTGGCCTCTGCGAGGACGTGGAAGTTCTCCCCGAGGTCAGCGCGGACTCCGGTTCGCCAGATCGGATGATCATCGGCGAGGACGACCGTGACATGGCTCGCAAAGCTCATGCGCTGATCCTGCCACAGTCACCCGAGTCCATCGCAGATCCGATTCTGGCCGTGCTGTGAGCGCCGTCAGACGTGCAACCGCACTTCGGTGCCACGCCCAGGTTGGGATGAGATCTCGACAGATCCCCCGACGTCGCCGATCCGGCCCCGAATCGAACGGGCGAGGCCCTCGCCGAGCCGAACGTTCTGCGGGTCGAAACCATCGCCGCGATCCTTCACCGAGACGAAGAACGTCGAGACCTCACCAGGTTCGGCATACACCGTGGCCGTTGGCGAGTGGCCGTGTTTGACCGCGTTGGTCAGCGCCTCGTTGACCGCGCCGGTGATGGCGTGAATTTGATGCTCCTCCCCGGCTGGCAGGTCCGGCGCGCAGATGACCTCGACGCGAATCGGGAAACGAGCTTCGGCCCGTCGGGCGGCCGCCCGCAGCGACGTCGCGAGGTCTTCTGCGATGTCGGCGCCGCCGAACAAGAAGTCACGGAGCTCGAGCTCTTGGGTGCGAGCGAGCGTGACCAGTTCGCTGTCGTCGCTGCGACGCTGGATGACTGCCAGGGTTTGCATCACTCCGTCGTGAAGTGTTCGGGCTACTTCTTCCCTGGCGCGGTAGGCCGAGATGGACCGATCGGCGGCAGCTTGTGACTCGAGCAGGTAGCCGGCGACCCAGCCGGCGACGGCGAAGAGCACCGTGCTCGCGACCCTGGCGAGGCTCCAACTCGTGCCGTCCTCGTAGGGAAAGGCAAGCCAGCCTGCGTAGCGGGTGAGGCCCAGGCCGGTGCCGGTTATCACCGCCGGGCGAGTTCCGGCTGCGACGGCGACAGTGAAGATGGCGGCAAGCGGCCAAACGGTGGGGAGCGCTTGGGAATGTGGCGAGCCGTACACCCACGTGTCAGCAAACAGCATTGCGGCGCCGATCGCGATCTCGGGGAGAATCAGTGCCGGCGACAACGCTGCGTCGGCATCCCGACCATACGAAAGTCCGATGGCGGCGGTGATCGCCCAGGCCACGGCGATCAGGGTCATGCCGACGGCAGGGTGCGCAACGTCGGGCTTCAGACCATCAGGGTCGTTGCCAGCTCGTTCCCAGATCTCCCACACGAAGACGACGGTCATCCAAATCCCGACGAGGACGCGGTAGGCCATCACGCCCCGGAGCAGCGATTTGCGCGTTGGTGGCGAGATCCTGGGTCCCTCCAACGCTCCAAACACCCGAACCATCATCAGAACCTACTTCGCCCCAAACCCCGGGTTTGGTGCTGCGGCGAGGCGGATGGGGTCAGCGGGTCACTCGGTCGAAGGGGATGCTCTCGAGAAGGTGATCAGCCGCTCCGCCCAGAGCCGTCGCAGCGTCGTTCGAGCTGACGAGTGCCAGAACACCCTTCGCCTCGTCGATGAAGCGTTGTGCGACGGCGAGTGAAGAATCGATGCCAGGGCCCTGGCGAACGATGTCGATCGCACGGTGCCGGTCCGCCACCGCCAGACCGTCGGTCAGCAGTTCTCTCAACATCTTGCCCTCGGGCCATGCCAGTGTGTGGATCACGGGGAGGCTGTACACGCCTTCGATCATGTCGTTGCCAGCTGGCTTGCCGAGCTGCTCGTCGGTGGCGATCACGTCGAGGATGTCATCGACGACTTGGAATGCCATGCCGTACAAGCGGCCGAATTCGGTCAATCGATCGATGTCGTTCCTGGGTTGCTTCGAGACGATCGCGCCGATGCGGCAAGCGGCTGCATACAGCGATGCGGTCTTGCCTGCGATCGACGGGAAGTACTGCTCCTCGGACCGATCGACGTCGTACATGGTCTGAAGTTCGCCGACCTGGCCTCTGCACAGATCTGCGATCGTGGTGGCGAGCAAACCAGCCACCTCGACACCGAGGTCGGCTGCGATCTCCGATGCCTTCGCGAGAAGGTAGTCGCCACTGAGAATCGCTCGAAGGTTGCCCCAGCGTGCGTTGACGCTGATGACCTGGCGCCGCATCTCGGCCTCGTCCATGACGTCGTCGTGATACAGCGAACCGATGTGGACCAGTTCGACAGCGACACCGCCTCGGACGACATCGTTGTGAACGGACACCCCATCGTCGAGCGAGGCGGCTG
>CAZYLX010000188.1:0-6510 GCA_964648595.1 uncultured Acidimicrobiaceae bacterium | reverse complement strand
GAAGGAAGGCAAGCAGGCAGAACTCGAAGCGGAGATGGTCGATCACGTACCGTTGCTTCGACGTCTCGGACTGGCCACGGACTATCCGTCAGCCGTACTCAGAGCACCAGATGGCACGATCATCGAGCATTTCGAGTGGGTCGACCAAGCCGCCATCAACACCGCACACGGCCGCCCCGAGGTGTTGGAGATGTGGAGCCGGTATGGCACATGTTGCGACTACGGAACACTGGCTGAACTGCCGAACGCCACCACGATGTTCTCTGAATTCGAGTTCCTCGGCTCCCACTGACGCTGCGGCGACTACCCCGCTTCTGTCCCGGATAACTCTCAATTCCGAGCTCTGCTCGGGACAGAACGGGAAGTCAGGGCGTTTTGACGGTGCCGCCGGAGCGCCAGTACTCGCCGTCTGCCCGATCCAGGAAACGCTCGTCGACCAGATACCTGCGAAGGGTCGCTGTATCAGCGGACACCTGAGCCAGAGAGGCATTCACCTCACGCTCGGTGTAGCGCCGGCCCGGTTCGAATCGCTGCGCGAGATGGTCAAGCAGGTCCAAGCGCTTGCTCCGCTTCGTCGGCATACGCACCAACCGTCCGTCGACCAAGGATCCGTGGATCTCACTCCGATCGTCTGGCGCTCCCGCCCGGGCTGCCAGCTTGAACGCCTCACCGAGGAGGTACCAACGATCGTTGTCGTGTTCGACCAAGCCACCGCGTTGGAGTCGGCCAAGTGCATCAACGACTGCCTTGTCGTCGACGCCGGAACTCGCGGCGATGTCGTCGAGTGTCGAGGCACCCAGGATCATTGCAGCAGCAACGGCACGACGGTCAGGCTCCGCCAACAAGCCAACAATCGTCTGCGCGTCCATCTCGAACTCCTCAGGCGCCGAGCGGGCTACTTGAACTCTTCCGCCCGCGTGGCGAGCGTTTGCAGGACATCCTCGAACGCCTTGGCGAAACTCGCGACACCTTCGTCCTCGAGCTGCACGGCCACCTCTTCGAGATCGATACCGAGCGCAGCAAGACCGTCCACGACACCATGGGCATCGGAGAAGTCAGCGTCGACGGTGCGAGCGATGGTTCCCCGCTCCTCGAAGGCAAGCAGCGTGTTGTCGGGCAACGTGTTCACGGTGTCCGGCCCAATGAGGGTGTCGACATAGAGCGTGTCCGGATAGTCCGGGTTCTTGGTCGAGGTCGATGCCCACAAGGGGCGCTGCACACGAGCGCCCCGCGCGACCAAAGCATCCCATCGACCTCCACTGAACCTTGCGAGAAAGTGCTCATACGCGATCTGACCCTGAGCAACAGCAGCCTTGCCCATCAGCGCACTCGCCTCGTCGGTCCCGATTTCTTCCAGCCGCCGATCGACGTTGACGTCGACCCGACTGATGAAGAACGAGGCGACGGAAGAGATGTTGGAGAGATCAGCATCGGGGTTCGCCGACGCAACGTCCTCGAGACCCGCGATGTAGGCCTCCATGACATCGGCGTATCGAGTGAGGCTGAAGATCAGCGTCACGTTGATCGAGCGACCTTCACCGATCAGCGTGCGAATCGAGGGAACGCCTTCGGCAGTTGCCGGCACCTTGATGTAGAGATTCGGAGCATCGATGCGATCGTCGAGATCCCGAGCTGACAACACGGTGGCTGCTTCGTCGTTCGCCAGGGTTGGCGAGACCTCGATCGACACATAGCCATCGAGGCCGTCGCTACCGTCGAACGTGGGCGTCATCAACGAGAGCGCAGCCTTGATGTCATCGACGGCCAGATTCCAGTAGGCCTCTTCCACCGTTTGCCCAGCACGAACGAACGTCTCGAGATCAGCGTCGTACTCGTCGGAGTTGATCATGGCGTTGGCGAAAATCGACGGGTTCGAGGTCAGACCACGGACCCCCCGATCGATCCAGGCCTGCATCTCGCCGTTCGCCATCCAGCCGCGACGAAGGTTGTCGAGCCAAGGGCTCTGGCCTTGTTGGTCATAGAGATCGTGGAGACGGCTCATCGGAAACCCTTCAGTCGGAGATTGCAGACAAGAGATCAGTGACAGCAGAAACGACGTTGTCGACGTTCATGCCCAGTTCCTTCAGCACGGTTCCACCAGGAGCGGAGGCGCCGAAGCGGTCGATGCCGACCGCAAGATCAGCATGGCGGTCCCACCCGAGCGTGATCCCGGCTTCGACGGAAACCGTCGGAAGCTCTGGGGGCAGGACCTCGTCCTGCTCATCGAGCGAGCGTGCTTCGAACGCGTTCCAGCAGGGCATTGAGACCACACGCGTGGCCACTCCTTGCCCGGTCAAGACAGCGGCGGCCTCGACGCAGAGTGAGAGCTCAGAGCCGGTACCGATCAGAACAGCTTCTGGTTGGTCGGCGTCGACCACGACGTAGGCACCTCGGGCAACCGCGTCTGCCGAGGTCGTTGCCAGGACCGGCATGTTCTGTCTGCTGAGGATCAGCGCGGTCGGGCCGTCGGTCTCGAGCGCAAGCTTCCACGCTCCTGCCGATTCGGTGGCGTCGCCGGGACGAACCACCTGGAGATCGGGAATGGCTCGGAGCGACATGATCTGTTCCACCGGTTGGTGGGTCGGCCCGTCCTCACCGACGCCGACCGAGTCGTGGGTGTACACGAACACACACTTCGCTCCGGAGATCGCTGCCATACGGACAGCGGGCCGCATGTAGTCGGCAAAGACCAGGAACGTTCCCCCGATCGGCACCACACCGCCGTGCTTTGCCGCGCCGACCAAGATCGATCCCATCGCGTGCTCGCGGACACCGAAGTAGATCTGTCGACCCTCCGGCGTGGCTGCTGTTTGCGGCCCGCCGTCTCCGATCTTGGTGCCGGTGTTGCCCGTGAGATCCGCGGCGCCCCCGATCAGTCCGGGCACCACATCGCTCAACGCAGTGACACACGCTTGGGATGACTTGCGGGTGGCAATCGAATCGCCGGCTTCGAACGAGGGCAGAGCATCGGCCCAACCTTGCGTTGTTGCCGACGGTGCTCCGTCAGGATTGCGGCGTTCCCACTCGGCCCGGGTAGCAGCACCACGAGCCCCGGCCTCGCGGTAGTGGGCGAGAACGTCGTCTGGAACGTGGAACGGCTCATCCGGGAGGCCCATCACTTCTTTGGTCCGGGTGATGTCGGCGGCATCGAATGCCAGGCCGTGGGCCTCGTGGTCGTCGGTGTGATCAGGGGAGGGGAATCCGATCCGACTGCGAAGGACGATCAAGGTGGGCTTGTCGGCAACAGTCTTTGCTCGTTCGAGGGCGGCCTCGAGCGCGTCGAGGTCGTTTGCCGCCTCGCCGATCTCGTCGACATCCCAGCCATACGCTCGGAAACGAGCGGGCGCATCGTCAGAGAGGGCAAGGCCGGTTTCGCCGTCGATCGTGATGTGGTTGTCGTCATAGACGACAACCAGACGACCGAGACCGAGGTGGCCCGCAAGCGATGCCGCTTCGTGACTCACGCCTTCGGACAGGCAACCATCGCCGGCAATGACGAATGTGTGGTGGTCGCATGCATCGGCGCCGTTCCTGGCCCGCAGGTTGCGCTCGGCGATGGCCATGCCGACTCCGTTGGCAAAGCCTTGGCCGAGCGGGCCGGTGGTGACCTCGACGCCCGGTGTGTGAGACTCGGGATGACCCGGGGTCTTCGAGTTCCACTGCCGGAACGACTTGAGGTCGTCGATCGAGAGTCCGAAGCCAGCGAGATACAGCATCGAGTACTGCAGGATCGATGCATGGCCCGCAGACAGGATGAAGCGATCACGGTCGAACCACTCAGGTTCGGCTGCGTCGTACTTCATGACCCGCGTGTAGAGCACATGGGCCAGCGGCGCGAGGGCCATTGCTGTCCCTTGATGCCCACTGTTTGCCTTCGCCGGGGCGTCCATGGCGAGGCCACGAACGACATTGATTCCCAGCTGATCCAGTTCTTGGTCGGTCACCGGCGTCACGGTAGCTGGCGGAAAGCGAGCACGGTGGCGGTGAAGCCATGCAATGCGTTCCTATTCCCGACCGGTCCGAGCTCTCCTGCACAGAACATGCCGGCGACACCACCAGCGGTGGTTTCGTCGACCACTCCGGCATCGTGGTGGGGCTCCGAAAACAGGTGCGTGCCTCGACCGTTGCACGTGAACACGAGCGCCCCATCGATGGTCCGATCCTCGGCCGACAACACCTGCCGGAGATCGGCACTCGCTGACTCGGGGTCGCGTACCTGGAATTGCATCACTTGTCCGATCTCAACCTCGTCGCCAACGGCCACGGCCTGGCTGGTCTGTTCGATGCCCAACACGGACCGGACGAGGAAGTCACCCTGCGTGAACTCCTCGGTCTGATCGTTGGCGACGACGCCGATGTGAAGGCCCCGCTGGGCGGCTGTGCGGTCGGCTGGCGAGAGCGACGCGATCAGCTCATTGAGTCGCTCGATTGCCGGCCGCCCTGCGAGCTCGTGGATCAAGTTCCGATCCGAGCGAGTCACGACCCACGGTGACCCCACGGGACGGCAGCCCTGACTGACGATCGGTGTGACGACGCCGGGAGGGAACGCGACCCCCACTGCGCCGTCGGCGTGCTCATTGCCATCGATCCACAGTCGGTTGCCCCCAGCCTCGGCCGCCCCAGACGCCAGGCCACCAACGACTGCCACTCCTTCTGGAAGCATTTCGAGCAGTGCCCCGACGGGGAACGAGAACGGATCAGCAAAGAGGAGGACCGTGTCCCCAGCGACCAGGTCGTCAGGGACACCGAGAATCGTCGAGCGATCGAACGCTTCCATTCTGACCGGCCTGACGGCGCCGGTCATTCCGGCAAAGAGCGAGAGGCCCGGACCCTGTTCTAGCTCGATCGCTCCGCCGAGCACGCCGACGGCCGAGACCGCAAGCATCGTCGACGGGCTGATCATTGCGTGCACAGCGGAAACGAGGTCCGGCATGTCTGCGACGTGCGATCCGGACACGAAGAGCACGGCAAGATCGGGGGCGAGGCCGCCCAACTGTTCAAGGATGGCTCCGATTACTTCGCCGGCCGCGCTGCCAGCGTCTGCGTCGACGCTCATGGCCGCGGCGAAGGGCCGCTCGAGTGCAGGCCCGGTCATCGAGAACCCGTCATCCGACCGGAGGAAGAAGGGTGTACGGCACGACGCGCGCATGGCCTTGGTCGAGCCGGCATTCGGCGATGACGGTGCCGTAGTCCTCCATCGCCAAATCGGCGCGAACCAGCCGGTAGTTGAACTTGCCGGGCTCGATCTCGAGTGCCTGAACATTCCTCGCCATTGGTTCGGAATCCTCAGCAGCTCCCTCCATGCGGAACTCGACCTGCAGCGCCGCGACGTTCTTGGCGTCAGCCGGGCACCAGATCAGCACCACGAGATGAGGAGCGATGGTCACCGGAACCGGGCTGGGAGCCGGCGCTGAAAACTGGATACCCCCGAGATCGATTCGCGTCGACGGTCCGGGAACCGACCGGAGCTCGATGTCGTCCATGAAGAGGGCCGCGATGATTTCCATCACCCAAAGCTACAACCCTGAAACGGCCGGCCAGTTAGCCTCTCGGGCATGGCCGACGAGTCGACTCGCGACAACATCCTGCGAGAGGCCCGCGCTTGTTTTGCAAACCAGGGGTTCGAGGGAACCTCTCTGAACGACATCGCCGCGGGGGTGGGCATTCGGCGACCGAGCCTCCTGCACTACTTCGACTCGAAGGAAGCCATGTACCGCGAGGTGATGGTCAACGCGCTGAGCGACTGGGGCATCCGCATCGAGCAGGCCAGAACCGATGATCTGACAGGCTGGGACCTGGTCGACGCGGTGCTCGAGACGAGCTTCGACTTCTTTCGAACCAACCCCGACGTGGTCAGAATCGTGCGTCGCGAGGCCCTCAGCGATCAAGGGCATCTTGGCTTCAATCTCGGTGCAGCGCTGCGACCCTTCTACCTGCGGGCAGTCGCCTTCTTCGAACGAGAGATGCAGGCCGGCACGTTCCGCCGGCACGACGCAGAGCACCTGGTCCTGACCGGCTACGGAGCCCTGCTCACCTACTTCAGCGACGGGGCCATGCTCGAAGGACTGCTCGAGGAGGACCCCTTCAGCCAGAAAGCGTTGGAGCGGCGTTTCGCACACATGAGCGACTTCATTCGCGCTGCTCTCGAACCCTGAAGTAGTCTCCCGGGCCGTATGGGAACCCTCTCCGAAGAAGCATCAAAGGCACTCCTTGCTCCCCATGGCGTGCCATTTCTCGACGAGCGAACCGTGGCTGACGCCGCCGCCGCTGTCGCCGCGGCCGACCAACTCGGACTTCCCGTGGTGCTCAAGCTGAACGGTGACGCGATCGCCCACAAGACCGAACGTGGGCTCGTTCGCCTCGGCCTCTCGAGCAGCGATGCTGTCGCCGCGGCGGCGAACGAACTGCTCGCGGCTGCCACTCCTGAGGACGGCGAGGTCTCCCTCCTGGTGGCGCCGATGGTCCGCTCCAACCGAGAGTTCATCTGCGGTGCATCAACCGACGAACAGT